>CAJXBG010000188.1 GCA_913050215.1 uncultured Gammaproteobacteria bacterium | reverse complement strand
GAGAAACGCCATAGTGACCCGCCATATCAAGCACAATGCCGCGCGCAACAATCGGTGGCACGTTCTCGATACCAAGTTTGGTAAGGCCGCTCACACTGGCAAAATCTTTTGCCTCGTTACAGTTGTAATAGACGCCTTTGTGACCCAGATGACCGAGGCCGTCAATCTGCGAACCGATGCCCAGCCAACCATGAAAAATATCATCGTTGTAGGTCATGTCTCCAAACGGTCGGTTTGATTCTTGTTGGTTTGGCTGAACCACCGTGAGTGAAAGACCGCGCGGCGCAAAAGCCGGCGTGTCGCTATCAATCGTAATACCCAGGCTGTAAGTTTTGCCGGTTTTGATCAACCGGCTAGCTTTCTTGATGCTTGCCGCTGTAATTCGGTTCGCGGCACCCATCTGATCATCCGCTCCCCACTCGCTAGGTTTGCAATCTTCAGCTGCCATCAGCTGAAGTGGCGCAAGCAATAAAACCGATACTAACGTTCTTAAAATCATGTCCATCAGTTCATCCTCTTGTTTGATATTGCATCATCTGGGGTTTCTGCGGCGGTTACAAGTGCCCAAGGCGGTTGGGTTCAATAGCGGCCTGCATCGCATACTTTTTTGTCCGCGCTAACTTGGTTCAAAGTAAAGCAACGTCGTATCCGCCAATTGAAAAAACACAGGTTTCACACGCATGCCAACTTCAAGGTCTTCCGGTGAAACATTGACCATCACTGTATTGAGTCGCACCCCTTCTTTCAGCTCAACCACACCGATCAACTGCGGTTCCTCACCAGCAAACTGAGGGGCAGTCGGCTGCTGTGCCACCGTGTAGCTGTAAAGCGTGCCTTCTCCTGAGATGTCTTGCCAAGTCAGGTTCGGCGATAAACAATGCGGGCAGTGACTACGCGGATAGTAGACCCAACCCGCGCAATCATCGCACTGTTGTAACCTTACTTGCTGCGCGGCTAGACCTGCCCAAAAAGGTTCACTGGTCGGCGTCGGGCGCGGCTGAGGTCTTTGGTATAGCGCATTATTATCACTTTCATTTTTCATTTACGCGCCCTCCAAAATGATGACCGACTGTTCACTCATGATGCCGCCGGTACCGGTAATCAAGGCGGTATTGCAATCTTTTACCTGTCGACCATCGGCACGACCCATGATTTGCCTGACCCCTTCAACGGGTTGCGACATGCCGCCCGCCATGCCTGCTGCCTGCCCCGCACCGAGCTGCCCGCCGTGGGTATTCACCGGAAAGGTGCCATCAAAGGTCAAACTATGCTCGTTCACAAAACTTAAACCCTCACCTTTGGCGCAGAAACCAGCATCTTCCATCGTTAACAGCACCGTAATGGTGTAACAGTCATATGCCTGAAGCACGTCAATATCAGTAGGCTTTTTGCCCGCCATGCCAAAGGCACTGGCAGCGGCTGGGCCGACAGGCGAGACCGTCATGTCCTCAGCATAAGTTACCGAGCGCGTCGTTAAGTGCTCTCCACAACCTGTGACATACACGGGACGATGTTTACATTTGCGTGCCAGTCGCTCACTCACGACGATGCAGGCGCTGCCGCCCGCACAGGGCATAACAATCTCCAATACATGCAATGGATCGGCGACCATCTTGCTCTGCAACACATCATCAATTGTGATCGGTTGGCCATGGAAAACCGCTTTAGGGTTTCCCTGGGCGTTGGTGCGCTGGTCAGCGGCAATTTTTGCGAGCGCCCGCTCATCATAGCCATAGGCATCAGCGTATCGCTGAGCAATCAGCGCGTAGCCGACATTTTGGGCCACATTGCCGTAGGGCACATCAAACTCTGTTTGGGGTGATCCCCAATTGGCGCTGGTAGAACCATAAAATCGATTCGGGTCCCGCGGTCCCCTGTCAGGGTTCGAGGGGATAGGAATACCCGGTGCAGCACAGACAACCGCCTCACAAATGCCCAATTCAATGGCCGCTGCTGCGCGCCAAATCATGCTGACGGAAGAAGCACCGCCGAGATCGACCATTTCAGCAAAATTCACTTTTAATCCAAGATATTCCGCCACCGTTGCTGGCGCGAAAAGGTCAGATTCAGGTATAGAAGAACAACAAATGCCATCAATATCATCTTTCGATAACCCTGCATCTGCCAACGCCATCTGGGTCAGTTCAGCCCATTGCTCAAGATAGAACTTCCGCTTACCCGTGTATTTGCGCACGTTTTTGTAATCGGCGACGCCGACAAGTGCTGCCTTCCCCTGCAATCCCACCTGATGGACTCCTGAATTTTGACCAAATTTAAGAGACACATCTTTCCACATCTACCTTTGATATGCCAAAAAGAACGCAAGCCAGCTTAGCTGTTAGGTATTGATCCTGTCGCACGGCGCTGATGACGCAAATTTGCAAGGGGTTTCTCACGGGTCAGTCAAGCGTTAGTATGCAACCCAACCAACATTACCGACGCCAGACTTATCTTGTTAACGATATCACCATTTTCTAACCGCCCGCCAAGATTCAGCTGGGTCTGATGTCGCTTATTCATCAAACTGCTGCGCTGCTGGTTACTTTTATCTGGGGCACCAACTTTGTGCTCCTTCGCTACGCACTGGATGAACTGGCACCTTTTACCCTTGCCGCACTTCGATTTTTGTTTGTCGCTTTTCCTTTGGTGTTTTTCTTACCCAAACCAAAAACAGCTTGGAAATATATCGTCGGCTATGGATTACTCATCGGCGTTGGGCAATTCGGATTACTGTTCTGGGCAATGCAAAAAGACATCACGCCCGGCGTTGCATCCCTGCTCATCCAGCTACAAGTTTTCTTTACGGTCCTGCTGACAGTTTTGAACCTCAAAGAATCTGTTAGCCGACTTCAGCTGGTTGCGATGACTATCGCCTTTCTGGGTCTGCTTGTGGTTTTTTTCAATACAAACGAGGCAACAACAGCTGTAGGCGTGATCATTGTATTGATTGCCGCGTTGAGCTGGGCAAGTGGTAACATCGTGGTGAAACACGTCGGCGAAGTAGATGCATTTGCATTCCTTGCCTGGTCGTCGCTGTGCTCGATTCCTCCCCTCGCGTTTTTGGCAATTTACCAAACAGGTTTGACAGAGGTAGTCAGCAGCATGGCCAATGCCTCATGGTTTACATGGGCGACGGTACTTTGGCAAAGCATTGGCAACATGCTGATTGGTTATGGGGTTTGGAATATTCTGTTAAACCGATACCCTGCCGCAAGCGTCGCGCCCTGGGCGCTGCTCGTGCCTGTCTTCGGTATGACGACTTCCTGGCTATGGCTGGATGAAGCGATGCCCTGGTGGAAATTGCTGGCTATGATGTTGATCGTCGCAGGCCTTGCGCTCAATATTACAGAAGACCTGAGACGAAACGGTCGCGGCTATGAGTGATTCCACCACGCGGTGTCCGAGAAAGTTCTGAGATCAAGTTCAAAGGTCCATGCAGAACGGTGTTGGCTTGCCAAGTGATAGTAAGTATCTGCAACTTCTGCGGGCAACAACAGCCCGTCCTGGTCTCCACCCCGGGTTTCCCGTAGTTGTTGAAACCGCTCTTCGCCCAACATTTTGCCCAGCGTATCTGGCGCATCAACGGCTCCGTCAACCACGATGTGCGCCACATGCACGCCCTGGGGGCCAAATTCTGCATTGAGTGTCTGACACAACATTCTTCTGCCACCCATCGCAGCAGCATGGGAATGCTGCCCGCGATTACCGCGCATTGCAGAGGTTGCCGATGTCACCAGAATGGCCCCCTTGCCTCGCTCAGCCATCAGAGGGCATACAACCGATGCGACGCGAAAAAGCCCAAAAGTCGCCATTCGCCAACCCAGCTCAAACATTTTGTAGGTTGTCGCCGCCAACGGCCGATCACCAATCTGAGCACCGAGATTGAACACAACAACTTCTATTGGACCAATATTCTTTTCGACCTCGGCAATCGTGTCCTCAATGGTGTTCTCTTCTGTCGCATTCAGGATAAAGCCGGTTGCGGAACCCCCGGCGCTTTCAATCTCTGCGACCATGCTGTCGAGGCCTTCCTTGTCACTTCTTCGACACAGCACAGCGTGGTAGCCTTCATCGGCAAAACGCTTGCCAGTGGTGCCGCCAATACCTGCTCCTGCTCCCATGATCAGACAAACTGGTTTCATACTGAACTCTCCCTCTTTTTTGTGCATATTTAAGTTATCTGTTTCGGCTATTCACTGTTGTCGTTGGCAATGACTGCCTTGCTCGCCAACAACTCGTCTAAGGCTTCCTTTTCATAGCCAAGCCTCAATAATATTTCCCGGCTATGCTCGCCCAGTTGCGGCGCTGGACCGGAGATGCTGGCGGGCGTTAAATCAAATCGTGCTGCTGGCATTGCCTGGCGAACCTCACCAAAACCTTCGTAGGTCATCCGTTCCACCGTGGCGTTTGCCCTGATCTGCTGATGGTCGAGCAACTCCATGCGCGTTAGCAGCGGCGCACTGGGTACATCGTTGTCGTCAAGTCGCTGCAGCACTTCCGCTGATTGCCAGTTCGCCAATTCGTCCGCGACAATTTGCTTTCTCAGGTCTGCGTTTCTCATCCTGGCGCTTGAGGAGGCAAATCTTTCATCCTCAATAAGCTCTTCCCGCTGTAATGCTCTACACATGCCTACCCATTCCTTATTGGAAACAGCACCTGCGGTGATAAATCCATCCAGCGTCTCGAAAATAAGGTCCATTGTGCCCTGTTCTTTTGTCACATCGAACTCACGATCAGCATAGGTGAGTCCGCCCATCCCTTCGGGCCAGAAGAATGCAAGCATCGTTTCTAACATGGACAGTTTAATATGTTGTCCCTCGCCTTTTCGCTCGCGGTGAAACAAGGCTGAGGAAATGGCCTGCGCTGCCGTCAGTGAAGTGACCTTGTCGGCGATGATGATCCGAAACATCGCAGGCTTACCGGTTTCACGGTTCGCTTGTATGTCCGTTGCCCCCGACAGCGCCTGAATGACAGGATCGTAGACTCTTTTGTGCGCATAGGGTCCGTTTTCACCAAAGCCGCTGATCGAGACGTAAATGATTTTTGGGTTCAACTTGCGCACGACGTCTTCGCCAAAGCCCATACGTGCTATGGCGCCCGGGCGAAAATTTTGAACAAGTACATCAGCCTCTCGAATTAAATCCGTTAGCACTCTTTTCCCTGCGTCCGTCTTCAAATCGATCACAATCGACTTTTTACCGCGATTACAGGAGTAAAAAGTGGCCGGCACGCCGTTGTGGGGCATTCCCATGTGACGCATTTGTTCGCCGCCAGGTGGCTCCACTTTGATTACTTCTGCACCTTGGTCGCCCAATATCATCGTCGCCACCGGCCCTGAGACCATCGCGGTCAGATCAAGCACCTTAATCCCTTCTAGCGGTCCCATTGTTCATATCTCCACTGCGTAGTTTGTTTTTTTAGCACGCTTTAAAGCGGGCCGGTGCGATACGCTTTCTTGGAATGCCAAAAGTGACGGTGATAGTTCAATACCATAGGCTCGCGCCCAATCAAGACATGACATCAAGAGTATATCGGCGAGGCTGAACCCCTGGGGCATAAGATAAACACTGTTTTCGAGATGTGCACTCACAACTTCAAAATGTCTGCGTACATAGTCAGCAGAAGAGGACACTGCTTCAGGTGCATCACCATAGATATGCGCAAGGTCGCGATGACGCCTCATCACATAGAGGCCAGATTCATCGATTTCACCATAAACATAGCAGCACCATTCATCCTCTTTGGCGCGATCAACAAGCGCCACGGGCCGAAAAACATCACCTCCCTTGTAAGCCTCTAGCAAGTATCGACATATCGCTACACTTTCGGATAGCTTTACCTCGCCATCCACCAGCAAAGGTATTTTTTGCTTTCTGTTCAGATCAGTGAATGCTTCGGTTTTGGTTTCACCGGACCGAGGCGCGATGGGCATCAGTTCATAGTCGAGCCCAATCTCTTCAGCAACCCAGATTGGTCGCAGCGTCCTCGAGGTACCTGCCCCCCAAATTTTGATGGATTGCGATTTAATCAATGACATTGTTTGCTCCAGCATGGAAACTGATTTGAGGTTATCGAGAACTGTGACACAGGGGCAAGTATCTTCGCAATTAGCGCGATATTTTGCCCTGTCTGCTGAATATAGAATCGTCCATCACATATCCCAAGCAGGGGTAGCGCTCGCTGACCTTTTAATGGCACCAAGCCAACCCTGACCCATTCATTCAGGCATTCAGGCATTCAGGCATCCTTATGCAGC
>CAJXBG010000187.1 GCA_913050215.1 uncultured Gammaproteobacteria bacterium | reverse complement strand
GGACTCCGGACGGCCGTCAATTGGTATACATGCATTGGCATGATGACGCGCTCGCCACGTTGAAAAGTATCGATCTTAAGCAGGGTAAATCTAGGTCGCTGCTTGAAGCCAAAGGCCATTATATCGAGCCGAGTATCTCGAGCGATGGCGAGCATTTGGTGTATAGAAAATTAAGTGGCGGTAGGCTTCGGCATGGTGCATTTGGTGAGCGTCCTGGTCTTTATCTGCTCAATTTAAAGACTGGTGAAAACAGCTTCCTGAGACGGGATGGTGTGGATGCGCACATTGTCGGAGATGACATTTATTTTACGCATCGAAAACGACCAATGGGACGCAACAGCGATACAGCAAAGACTGTTTTGTTTGCGATGGACCTGGCAGGGAACAGTGTTCGCGAGATTGCTAATGGTCTGCTGGCGACTCAATTTCGTGTTTCACCGAATAAGCGGTGGGTGGCATTCCGTGAACATTATCAAGTGTTCGTTAGCCCGATGCAGCAGACAGGTAAGTCAATCCCGCTTGGTCCGAAAGAAAAATCGCTGCCGACAAAAAAGCTGAGTGTAAATGGTGGGATCTATTTGAATTGGTCTAATGAAAATAGTCTGAGCTGGTCCACTGGGCCGGAAATGACAACCGTTACGCTGGGCGATGCGCCATTCACCGAAGAGAGCGCGACTGAAACAATCAATTTGTCGATGCAAGTTGAAACAGCAAAACCAAGCGGTACAGTGGCACTGACTCATGCGCGTATCATTACAATGAATGCTGAGCGCGATGTGATTGAATCAGGAACAATCATCGTTACGGACAACCGCATTGAAGCCGTCGGGGCATCTGATGAGGTTGAAGTGCCCCTTGGTGCACAGATAGTTGATGCGAAGGGTAAGACGATTATCCCTGGTATTATCGATGCTCACGCCCATGGTCGTTATGGTGAAGGTGAGATCATTGTTGAGAACAATTGGAACACGCTTGCGCATTTGGCGCTTGGGGTAACAACCCAGCACAACCCGTCCAGTTCAGCAAAACTCGCGTTTGCTTCAGCCGAATACACAAACACCGGACAAATTTTGTCAACGCGAATCTTTTCGACTGGTGAAATCGTTTACGGTGCAAAGAGTCGTAGCTTTGCGCCGGTTGATTCAGTTGAAGATGCCCTATCGCACATTCGACGCCTGAAAGCTCAGGGTGCGATTAGTATTAAAAACTACAATCAGCCCCGCAGAGAACAGCGCCAACAGGTCATCGAAGCTGCTCGTCAGGAGAACATGTTTGTTGTTGCCGAAGGAGGATCTTTGTACCACATGGACATGAATCTGGTGGTAGACGGTAGCACGGGTATTGAACATAACGTTCCCGCACTGAAAATGTATAACGATGTCACCCAGTTGTGGCAAGCGACGAACGTCGGGTACACACCAACGCTGGTTGTTACTTACGGCGGTTTGACATCCGAGGACTACTACTACCAGAAATACAATGTTTGGGAGCATCCAATACTCTCGAATTTCGTTCCTCCCTCAGTGCTCCGACCTCGGAGTGTACGACGAGTGATGGCGCCAGAATCAGAGTTTCGTGATGATGACGCTGCTGCCGTGGCGAAAACGTTGATGGATAACGGGGTAACGGTCAATATCGGTGCGCATGGTCAGCGTGAGGGGTTGGCGAGCCATTGGGAAATGTGGAGCTTTGTGCGTGGCGGCATGTCTCCTATGCAGGCTTTATCAGCGGCGACTATTAATCCGGCAACGTATCTTGGCATGGATGCAGATCTCGGTTCTATTGAACCAGGTAAGCTAGCTGACTTGGTGGTTTTGACGAAAAACCCATTGGAAAACATTGAATATTCTGATGACGTGAGTCATGTCATGATTAATGGAAGGTTCTACAGGGCGGATACGCTCGCTGAACAGGTCACGGGTGATCGACCTGCGCCCAAGCTTTGGTGGCGTTAACGCTTATTGTTGATCGGTCTTTTGGCAGGCAAGCGGGGTGCTGATGCTGACGCGACCTGTTTGCAAAACAGTGGGTTGAGCGCCTAATCAGCACCCAACCCCGTTTTGAATCAATCAGCAGCTGCTGGCATGATCCTGTTTTTCAAATCCCAAACTAAATGGGCGATAGCATAACCGCCGATGGCGATCGCAAAATGGTCAATAATAGTGTTTAGATATCCGCCGACCACAGGAATAGCGTCTAAGCTATTTGCAATGGTGGGGAAAGCGACTGCGGCAACAACCACCATGAGAATGGTTGTGGGATCTTCTTCTGGTGCTCCAAAACCTTGTACTAGACCAATGGCTAATAGTATTAAGGGCCACCACTCCAAAGGAACAAATACAGAGATGATTGCCACGAGAATACCCAGTGCGGGCATAATTTGATTAAAGCTCATAAGGACTCCTGTTTATTTTTTTATTGCGTGATACCTCATAACTTCTAGATGTTTGCCCCACACGTAAAGTCGCGCGACTAATTTCACCCTAACAAAAGACGCGTTTACAAACAAGCAGCGGCGGAGCTCAGGAGATCACCGTCTGATCGTGTCTTAGAGAGAGGAAAATGTGATCAACAGTGTCTATTTTCGTCCGGGCTTGACGCATGCAGCGGTGATATATTTCACGTCAGTTGTTCCCAATATCCAATGTCTTTTTAAGTGCGGCTTGGTCACCCATGCCGCCCATAGTAGAGCCGTCAGTATCGATGCCTAGCGCGAACTGCGGTGGCACAACTTCTGGCATTTCACCCGGCGCGCCGGGCGGCGTGTAGTACCCCAAGGCGTATTGTCCCATTGCGTACCCCGCAAGCTCTTGCAGAGTTGGGTTAAGATCTTTTGCAAGCTCGGGAGGGCAACTTAGGTACTGGTTCTCTTCCTGTCGTAACCAGCCAAGTGCATAGGTAATATTTAAACCAATACGATCACCGTCACTGCCGTTTTTGCCCCCGCCGTGAAATACCGAGCCTGAATAGATCAGTACAGAGCCAGCTTTCATCTCGGCCTGCGTCACTTGATCTGGCTCAGCCTTTTGATCATCCGGCCAAGACGTGCTGCCGGGTACGACCTGCGTGGCACCGTTTTCAGTGGTGAAATCTGTCAAAGCCCAAATAGTGTTGAACTGGGGTTCAACATGAGCCAAGTGAGCGCCCCAGGCCCAGCGATCTCGATGGATAGTCTGTGCAGTTTCGCCAGGACGTATACGAATAATCTGGCTTAGATGCAACTGCACGCGCTCGCAGTAAGGCGCGAGATACATGCGGCAGGGATTGAGAATCGTCGCGTGCTCGATCAGGTCGCGACATTTAGCAGATCTCACCATGAGGCCGCCCGTACGGGTAGTTTTGTAGCCCGTGAAACTATCTTTCCCGTTACTGGTATGGTCCATGTAGGGATCAGTTTCTTCGCGTAAGGCAGCCACAAATTCAGGGCTAATGACATCGTCTAGGATCACAGCGCCATCTTTCTTTACGGCCGCTACAATCATTTCTGCATCGGCATCCGCTGGTAAGTGTTGAAGTTGGGGCATCAGTATTCTCCCTTGGGGTTTAGTCTGTGATGGCGATACACTTTATTTCGATTTTGAAAGAAGGGTCGACCAGACCAGCCACTTGAACCAAAGTTTGGCTCACCTCTGGTATTTTTCCATAGCGTCGTTGTCGCTCAGCGAATAGTGCTTCGACCTGCCCCATGCATTCGTCAATGTCAGTAACGAACCAAGTTTCATCAACAATGTTGTCCATTGTTGCATTGAACTCAGCGAGAACATTTTGCACATGCCCATAGGCGAGCGACATTTGCTCGACAAGATCATTCGGCGCAACACCCGCTGCATCGGTGCCCACCTGGCCGGCCATGTGCAGCGAATTTCCTACCTGAACGCCTTGGCTAAAAAAGTCTGCGTAAGGACCACTTCGGAATAACTTTTTGGATATCGTCATAGGATTTCTACTTTTGTGTTGTTTGAAATAGATGATTTGATTGCCGCAGCCTCAAAATAGGTTGTAAAGGCGATAAGTGCTTGCTGATGGTAGTACTCAGTAATACTGCCATGTTGAATAAATGATTTTCGTAGAACGGCATCCACCAAATCCATTGCAATTTCACACGCGAAAAGTGTTTCTTGGTCGTCTTCCCAAATTGACAGGGTCGCCAAGTGGCGGTGCAACGCCTTGGCATAGGCACGGTTTTGCTGATTAACTTCCTCAAAGCAGACCGGCGTTAGACTTAAAATCATAGCCACCGCTAGCCGGTGAATCGACAGCGGACTGAGTGACCTTTGCGTCAGAATGATTTCTCTGGCTGTTGCGAGTATGTGTTCATGCCGCTTCTTAGCCGCCTTTCGCATCGGTTGAAATGTAGGCGATGTGTCCATCGTAATGATTGCGAATGAGTTTGACCTTGAGGTTATTTAAAAAGCAAAAGAAACTCAACATTTGTTTGAAAAGTGCAATTGGGACGCAGCTGCAACTGAATGACGCAAGGTCATGTTGCGATGATCGGTGTCACCGCGACTTAAACTACTCGAAATGCTAAAGGCTAGTTTGTGGTAAAGCCTGCAAGGTATCGCTTAGCCCTTGGTCACGGTGTTTGCGCTTCTGCGTTTGCTTAGTTCGGCCTGAATTTCTTCGTGTCGGGCCCTTGTAAGGCGATATTTCAAATAAAAGAAGACGGCAATGATGCCGGGAATAACGGCTATCGGCCCGTCGATTATGCCCAAGCGGAAGATGGTATCAGGGTCCACGGTGCCAGGTTCTGCGCCAACAGGAAAATCAATCAGGTCAATGGCTATACCCGCGAGCAGGTGTCCCAAGCCCGACGAGGCCTTGGCAAAAAAAGATCTTGCTGCGTAGAAAATACCTTCCTGGCGACGGTGGGTGTTGAGTTCGTGTTCGTCAGCAATGTCTGCCAGTGCAGACATGGCGCTGATCAGCAGGATCACGCCAAAGATAAGTGTTAAAAGATAGAAAATCATCAGCATCGGCATCAAAGCATCGGAGCCGTTTTCAGGAAACAGTCCAAAGATGCGCAGCAGAACAGGCGCGGTAGCAAAAAAGAGTAAGAAAATTAATCCAACGATAAGCACCGGTTTCTTTTCGAAACGATTATGTAAGGGGGCGGTCACTGCGTAGCCAAAGAGAGTGGCCGCTAAACCCGCGAGTGCAAAGTACCGAATTTGGCTGGGTACTAATTCCCAGTAGTAGGTATTCATGTGCAACCCAATCGTGTCCCTAGTACCCAGTGTGGCACTGAGCAGCAAATAGCCAATTAATAACATCAAATAATTTTGATTGGTTAATGCGGATTTTAGGTCAAGTAAAAAACTGGAAAAGTTAAACCGCTCGATGCTGTCATGCATAGGTGGTAGTAAAGGAATCACCTTGAGTGTCAATATCGTAGAAGCGAGCATCACTGCGCCACCCAAAAACGCAGCGGAAATAGCGAGGCTTGGGTAAGCCGAGGCGTTAAGCAAACCGTTATCAAACTCGGGGGTCTTATTGAAAAAGAAAGTAAGCGCGATGACATAGGTACCGTATCCGCCAACTCCGCCCAGTAGAGTGTTTAGGCTCATGATACGGGTTCTTTCGGTAAAATCTGCAGACAGCTCTGCACCCAATGCGAGATGAGGGACGTGGAATAAGGTGATGCTAGTGCGCATAAGCACAGTCAGCACTGTAAGCCACAGGAACAAACCCGTATCACCAAGAAGCGCGGGTGGAGAGTAGATAAAGAATAAACAGATCATCACTGGCAGGGGCGCAGCAAACATGAAGGGGTGTCGCCTACCCAGCTTCGATCGCCACCGATCAGACCAAGCGCCTATCAGCGGGTCACTGATTGCATCAAAAAAAAGCGCAATGGTAATGGCAAGTCCGGCGAGCGTGCCGGGAATACCCATAATGTTGGTATAGAAAAAGAAGTTAAATGCGTTAAATGCAACGCCAAAAATAGTTTCTGCTGAAGCGCCGATAGCGTAAAAAAACTTGAGCCTTCGAGGCACTCTGTCCGCGTATGCGCTGCTGCCCATGGAAAACGTAACATCGTTATTGTTAGGCATTTGTTTCTGCTACCGCCGAGAGTAAAAAGTTATAGACGCAAGCCGCGGAAATTGGAGTTATAACGCGTTTTTAAAAACTTTGACGGAATGGTTGACTACAGCGACAAAAGATTCTTTGTTCAGGGCTTCGTTTGCACTGAGAATTTTCTTTAGGCAAGAAATTTCAGCTTCCTCTAGCTTCTTTCCAATCGGGTCTTCTTGGTGGTCTGCAGCGAGGGTCAGATAACAAAGGCCTACCCAGAAAAAGTATTCCTCAAGGCTGACGTCTTTCAGAGCATCAATGCAACTGACAGACCTTAGTGAGGTATCCCCTTCAAAATCTGCTTTATCCATTATCGCTGAAATTTTTGTGGTCTT
>CAJXBG010000186.1 GCA_913050215.1 uncultured Gammaproteobacteria bacterium | reverse complement strand
GGTAGTCGCTCAACTTCACCAACTACTTCGACTTTGTCGAAGCGCTTTACAATCTCTTCCCAAAGAATCCGCAGCTGCATCTCTGCTAGCCGATTACCCATGCAACGGTGCACACCAAAACCAAAGGCAACATGCGACCTTGCATTCGGCCGGTCAATAATCATTTTCTCAGCATCTTCAAAAACGGACTCGTCACGATTGCCAGACAGATACCACATGATGACTTTGTCGCCCTTCTTAATCTGCTTGCCGCCAAGTTCGTAATCCTCCAGTGCGGTGCGACGCATGTGGATAACCGGGGTTTGCCAGCGTACCATTTCTGACACCATATTCGGAATCAGGTCGGGATTGTCACGCAACTTCTGGTACTGGTCCGGATACTTGTTTAATCCGATGACGCCGCCGCTGATGCTGTTACGGGTAGTGTCGTTACCGCCGACGATAAGGAGAAGAATGTTACCAAGGAATAACTCTGGATCCTCGTTCATCTTTGCTGTTTCTTCGTTGTGTATCAACATAGAGATCAAATCAAACTGGGGTGGCTCCTGTGCTCGTTCTTGCCAGAGTTCGTAGAATGCGGCCGCAGCGCCCATGAGCTCTTCGTAGCGTTTACCCATGTCGATCGTGTCATCTCCAGTGACTTCCGGCACCGCAGTCGCCAGATCTGACCAACGTACAAGCTTGTGACGATCCTCGTAGGGAAAGCCAAACAACGTGGCCAGCATTCTTGCCGTTAGCTCAATGGAAACTTCCTTGACCCAGTTGAAAGGCTCTCCAACAGGCAGGTTCTCTAGAATATCTATGACTCTTTCACGAATAATCGGTTCGAGCTCAGCGAGGTTTTTGGGCGCAACCGACGGAGCAACTGCCTTCCGCTGCTTCATGTGCTTGGGTTCGTCAAGCTGGATGAAACTTTGTCCCTGCATCTGGCCTTCTTCGGCAGCGTAAGGATCAACGATAGCAATACCGCCCTTCTCTGATGAGAAGACAGCATTATTGGAATCAACTTCCTTGATAAGCGCGTGGCTGCACACGGACCAGAAAGGACCGTTTACGCTATCAGCGATGTAATGTATCGGTGCTTCTTTTCTTAGTCGGGCAAACCAGGGTTGCCATGTATCTTTCTTGAACAGTTCAGGACGACTGACATCGATGTCTTCCAGAGGACAGTTTGCGACGTCCATTTCCTGAGCGTTAGCCATAAAATTTCTCCAAAGATAAGTAACAGTTGTAACTTATCTAGTTTTTAGAAAGTAATCAAGTGTATACTTTGACTTAACGTTTACGGGAATAATAAAGACCATGCCTACCCTGACCCATGCAGCGGCACCCCAATCCGACCCAAGGATTATTCGCTCAAAAGCCGCGATTCAACAAGCACTACTCAACCAGATCGCGATCGGCAGGGATTTTGAATCATTGACGGTATCCGAGATTGCGGAGCGAGCTGGCCTTACTCGAAAAACCTTCTACGCTCGTTTTGGCTCACTAGGGCAAGTCGTCGAAAGCGTCATAATTGAGCTCTTCTCCGATATTGCATCTCGTATCGACGATACTATGTTGCGCATACCGATGACCAATAACACTGGATCTATGCTTGTATTTCGTGCGTATGAGGCTCAACGAGAGATACTCGCACCACTGATTCGCCATTGTCCAACCGCGCTTTTTATTAAGCCCGTTGGTTTTGTCGTATCGAATCTTCTACGAAGAACTATTGCCATAAATGACCTGCAACCAATGAATGAGGCCGACGAGGCATACCTAGTTGCGGTTATCGCCAGCACCATTCATGGCGTGCTCTCTGTCTGGGTTGAACGCGGTTTCTCAGAGTCACCAGAGCAAGTAGCTGTTTTCTTGGACAACTTGTTGGTCGATGGTCTGCAAAAGTTGCTGACCTCGCATAGCGAAAGTAGCTTACGCAATTAGCCTAAGCGGGCGGCCTTGCCCAGTCGCGGTCTAATCTTTTAACACCGTTGTGGTGAATCACAATCATCGCAGGCACCACAAACAAGATAAGAATACTGGCAAACAGAATGCCGGTGGCCAGGCTGATGGCAAGCGGCACAATAAATTGGGCCGACGTGCTCGTCTCAAAGATCAAAGGCATTAGACCCAGCGACGTCGTCGCGGTGGTCAGAAAAATAGGTCTAAACCTGCGTTCAGCCGCTTTCAAAACAGCTTCCTCGCAGCTGTAGTTTCCTTCCTTCATGAACCGATTGTATTTGTCCATGAGTATCAGCGAGTCATTTACGACCACACCGGCAAGTGCGACCACACCAAACAGCGAGTAAAAAGACAAATCGTAGCCTAGGATGAAATGTCCGATAAACGCGCCGGCAGCGCCGAATGGAATCCCGGCGAGTATGATTAGGGGTTGGCTGTAACTTCGGAGTAAGGATGCTAACAGCGCATAAATTATCAGCATGGCAAGCAACGCAAGTCTTCCCAGCGAGGCCAGACTTTCCCTTTCATCCCCCCGAAAACCTGCTTCACTAATCTGCAGACCGATATATTTATCTTTTAATGCGGGTAAAACAGTGGTTGTCAGCTCATTTTCGATATCCTGGGGCATCATCGATGCTCGATCCACTCGACCGCTGACTGTCACAATTCTTCGACCATTGACACGCTCGATACTCGAGTAACTTCGGTTTTCGGTGACTGTAGCCAATGCCGTCAGGGGCGCTTCAGTGCCGTCTGCCAGCCTTATTCTAACGTCGAAAAAATTGACTATGCTCTGCCTCTCGTCTTCCGGAAACCTCACCATCACTCGCAGTTCCTCTCGCCCCCGCTGAATCCTTTGCACC
Source organism: uncultured Gammaproteobacteria bacterium (assembly GCA_913050215.1). Taxonomy (GTDB): domain Bacteria; phylum Pseudomonadota; class Gammaproteobacteria; order Pseudomonadales; family Azotimanducaceae; genus UBA4582. The sequence continues at coordinate 3,620 of CAJXBG010000186.1, read as the reverse complement.
TCCTCACCATAAAAGATCTGTCTTAACTGTATCGCCACATCGGCCGGCGATAGTCCGGCGGCAAGCCCTGCGGGTGTTAATTCAATGTCATACTGTCTTTTCCCCAGTGTGTTGGAGTCCTGGATCTCATACATCGCTGGAAACTCTTCGTACACTGCCTTTAGCTCTTCGACAGCTTGACTGAGAATTACGTCCTCCTGATGCGTCAGTTCAAAAGCGATATCAGATGGATTACCGAAGAACTGAGATACATAGTTCAGTTTCTCGACCCCTGGAATTTGTCCTACTTCATTACGCCATAAACGCTCTAACTCCTCAGCAGACAGCTTTCTTAAAGGTTCAGGATTAAGACGAATCTGTATAGAAGCAAGGTGATTCGCCGTGGTCACCCGTCCCCCACCAAACGGGCCCCCTCCTGTTGAGGTCTGACCACCAACCGTCATGCTGACCGATTTGAAGGAGCTCCCTTGCGCGTTTTCGTTCACGCGCTCCGCTGCTGAAACCAGCTTTTCTGCTGCTGCCTGAGTAACCTCAAAAGGCGTTCCTATGGGAAACGCAAGGTTCGCTGAAATACGCGTCGACTCGATACTCGGCTGAAATTCGAACCGCACAACTTTGAACGCCACTAGGCTCATGGCAAGCGCAAAAAACAGGATCGAAGCGGTGATAGTTGTTTTTCTGTATCGGATAGCGTTTTGGACCTGGGGCATAACTACTTTTTCACGAAATGTCGCCAGACCGTGCGAGACTGCCTGCTGAATGCTGTCCAGGGGCCAACGACTCCAACTGGAACCGTGGGTCAAGTGGGCCGGCAGTATCAAAAAAGCTTCAATTAACGACATTAGCAACACCGTTATCACAACGATCGGAACCGCCTGATAGAACTGGCTCAAAAACCCCGAGACAAATGCCAACGGCGCAAAGGCCGCCATCGTCGTCAGCACACCTACCGTAACAGGCGCTGCCACACCGCTGATGCCCTTGCGCGCCGCTTCAATGCCCTTCAGACCGGCTTCCTGTTCCGCAATAATGTTTTCTCCAACCACAACGGCATCGTCCACAACGATACCAAGCACAATCACCAATGCCAGAAGCGTAAAGAACGTGAAATTGACACCAAAGAAGTCAAAGAAAATAAACGCGCCGAAAAACGTAATTGGCACGCCCATGGCGACCCAGGTAGCGAGTCGCAAGTCCAGCATAAGCACTAAAAAAAGGAAGACCAGGATAAAACCAAGTATGCCGTTTCGGATCATGATGCTCAGGTAATTCTTCGTGGTCTCGGTGGCATCATCCCAGATATCAATTTCTATCCCCCTGGGCGGCGAGTAACCCGCAAGCCGTGCACGTATATCACGCGCAATAGCAATAGCATCTTCAGAGTCTGATTTCTGAATCTTGAGGAACAGGCTCTTTTTGCCATTGAATTCATGGATCAATTCATCTTCTGTAAATCCATCCTTTATCTGAGCAATGTCCTTCAATCTGAGTAAGGAGCCATCGGGTAACGCCTTAACAATAATGTCCTCGAACTCTTCACCGCTGTAACTCTTATTGTTGGTACGTAACAGCAAGTCACCGGCTTTGGTGCGTATTTCACCCGATGATAAGTTGATCGAAGAATCTCTCACCGCACCGGCTACATCATTTATCGACAGACCATAACTTCGCAGATTCTCTTGTTTTACTTCGATAGAAATTTCGTAATCCTTCGCACCGAACAACGAAACAAGCGAGACAGAGGGTATCGACAATAACTCCTGCTCTATGAGTTCAGCACCCTGTCTTAGCTCTAGGTCCGACAGCTCCGAAGACACTGCGAGGGTCATGACTTCCCCGACGGTTTCCAGGCGGACAATGTCCGGCTCTTCCGCGCGCCTTGGCGGAAAGTCAGTTAGCCGTTCCACCGCCATTTCTATATCGTCTCTAACCTTCGTCTGGTCGACGGAGTCCTTCAGTTCCACGGAGACCGCGCCGGAATTCTCATAGGCGCGGGAAGTGACGCGTTTTACCCCATCTATCCCTATGACAGCTTCTTCAATCCTTCGCGTGATGCTCTCTTCTACCTCTGAAGGAGTCGCGCCAGGATACGGGACCGTAATATTTATTTGCCCTAGATCCAAAGTAGGGAACGTCTGGGAAGTAATGGACGAGGCGGAGACGAAACCTCCGATCAGCATGACGAACATCAGTACGTTTGCCGCAACAGGGTTACCCGCAAAGTACTCCTGGAACCTCCCAATCACAGGCGTTTTTGATTCACTCAGGTTTTTTTCCATCAGCCAGACTCAGCCTTCACCATCATACCTTCCTTGGCTCCGGGTACTCTGCCGAGCACCACCCCGTCCCCGGAATCGAAACTTTCGACAATCACCCCTGAAGTCTGACGATTGATGAACCTGGGTTGCGAGCGTTTTAGCCTATTGTCGCTAACGACCCAAACTGACTCATTAATCTGTTCCGCAGCTTCCGGCAGGAGTATCGTGTTCTCAAGACGAGGGCCCTCGACAACAACATTAAAAAACGAGCCAGGGTATACGTCGGTCGCGTTTTCTAAAGCCAGATATATCTGTGCGAATCGCGTTCTCTCATCCAGAGTCGGTGACACTCGAGCGATAGTCGCCTGCAACTGGAAGTCGCCCAAGCTTAGGCTGGCCCGCCTGCCTATCGCTGGTTGCAAACTCAACAGATCCCTCGGCGAAATAGGCACTAACGCTTCAATGGACGCCACATCAAAGACTTCGCCAAACTTTTGGCCTTGATTCAGAAACTGGCCAACTTCCGCTTGGGAGTCGACGACTCTGCCGTCAAATGGCAGTGAAAAATCTGTGCGCATTAAATCCAACAGCGCGATCTGCTCACGCGCTGATGCAGCTGCAATCTGAGCCTTTGCCTGTTCCACCTGGGGCGTTTTGGCAACTAGCGGCGGCACATCCTTTTCCCCATGAAGAATGGCATAGTTTGCTATGGCCGCCTCACTCTCTGCCTTGACGAGTAGGTAGTTAGACTCCGCAGCAAGAAGGTCTGCCTCAGCCTGAGCAACCGCCAACTCAAAGTCCCTCGGATCGATCCTCAAAAGGTTTTGACCTGCCTCAAAACTACCGCCTTTCCTAAATGTTTCAGAAACCCAGACAACGCGACCACTTAACTGCAACACGAGGTCAATCGAATTTCTCAAGACAACGGATCCTGTGCCTCTAACTTCCACAAAATGATCTTGAGGTTTTAACTTAGCCACTGAAACATAGACGGCTTCATTATCGTTCTGAGGTGCAATCGCGATAGCGCTGGCTTCAAGGAGTTCTTCTTCAGAGGGTGCTTGAGCGGAGTAGAAAGCGATCACAGCGACGACGCCAATGACCGCGATCTGAATAACCCCGATGGGAAGACGGTACAGTTTCATGCGTTTGAGTCCCTCTTATATCCGTGCTTGGTCCCTTTAAACCAAGAATTACACGGCGACCTCAATCATCCAGCTGTCGCAATCATCAGGACCCGCATTTATCTATAGTCTACACGAGTTATTTTCAGATTAGATCACTCATAAGCTGATGTCTGGCATCGACCAGTTCTTGATTCTGGCGAGCGAAGATCAATATACCCTGCTTTATGATGCAAAA
>CAJXBG010000185.1 GCA_913050215.1 uncultured Gammaproteobacteria bacterium | reverse complement strand
TCAGCATCTGCGTGAACATCCTCGTGCTCGCGGGGCCGATTCGTCTGTGTTGTATCGTAGGTATCCGAGTTTGGACGAGATTCACCATGGACCAACCATACGCTCTCAAGAGTGGTAATCAGCAACCGGTCGAGGACGGTATCACTCGCCTCGAATATCCCAACAACCGTGTAGCTGTCTTCGTCATGGGCGTGACCTGCGCCGTCTAGTCCGTGTTGACCGGCAAAAGTCGCGCCTAAACTTAATCCGGTTGCTTTTGAGACAGACGAGCCAATGGCAATTTCAAGGAGATTGCTCGGCAATTTCCCTTCAGCAAGTTGACCATCATATATATCAACGTAGTCTTCATTCGTGCCAACAATTCTAAAACCTTTATGGCTGTCACCTAACGACAAAGGTATCGCAGATTCAACCATAGGGTGCTCCATCCAGGTTCTTGCCTCTGAGAGACGAATATTTCCTGTGGGGATATCGGCATGATAAAGACCAGATAACACCAGTTGTAACGGGCTACCTTTCGCGCCTACCACGAGATCTATGTCTGCAGCGTCCCGAATCAATGCCGCACTCAGGAGGTGTGTTGCGATGAGCAAAATTGCAATACTGCCGGTGCCAAGGCTTAAGAGTAGGATATTCACCGCAGTAGAAAGCGGTGACAGTGATAGATTGGACAGACTCAACTGGAGGAGATTCATGTTTGACTCTCAAGATCGAGTACTCTGTCCATCGAACTACGCACTCGCTCATCGTGCGTCACAATTAATAATGCGAAACCTACACTCTCAGAAAGCTCTTTGATGAGTTGAATAGCATCAGCGGCGCTTGAATTATCTAAAGCAGACGTGGGTTCATCGCCTATCACAAGTGAGGGACTGTGAATTACAGCACGGGCAATAGCCGCGCGTTGTGCCTGACCTTGGCTTAGCATTGCAGGCAACACATGCGCCTGTGCAGCAATACCCAGACGATCAAGCAGTCTCATCGCCTTTTTTTTATCAGGAGCGATACGCGCAAGACGTTGCGCTAACAACAGGTTGTTCAAAACACTTATTGCTGATAGTAAATGTAGACGCTGAAACACAACGCCGATGCTGCGGCCACGAAAGCGATCCATCTCCCATTCCTTTAATCGGGTGATATCGCAGCCTTGTATTTCGATGGTGCCAACTTGAGGCCTTAGTAAACCCGCGACCAAATGCATGAAGGTGGTTTTGCCGCAGCCAGACGGCCCTATAACAGCAAGATGTTCACCCTTCTGAATCTGTAACTCATCAATTTCAAGCAACGGCTTCTTGCTATAGCCAAACGCTAAGTCACTGATTTTCAGCGCAATGTTTGAAACACTCGGCATTTTCCAAAAATTATCGCTTGCTTAATGATACGTTATAACATTACTATCTCCGCGAAATTTTTGCAATGGATATCTACAGGACAGCACCGTGAACAAAATCTTAAACAATCAATCAACCTATGTTTCGCTGATGTTAACCGTATTCGGTTTTCAAGCCGATGCGCTAGCAAGCGAAACGCACCGTAAAGCACACAACCAATCGATGGAAGAAGTTGTGGTCAGCATGCCCTTCGTACAAAAAGCAGCTGAGACATCACAACCGATTAACATCCTTTCCGGCGAGGCTCTGCTAGAGGATGTCAACAATACGCTCGGGGGCACGCTACAAGGGGAAATCGGCATCAACAGCGCCTCTTTCGGGCCAGGTGTTGGTCACCCCGTCATTCGTGGCCATACGGGCAATCGCGTCGGTATTTTACAAAATGGTGTTGGCACCACGGACGTTGCAAATCAAAGTCCTGACCATGCGGAATCAGTGGACGTCAGTCTCGCTGACCGAATCGAAATTGTTCGGGGTCCGGCCAGCTTACTTTATGGTAGCGGCGCGATTGGCGGGATCGTGAACATCATTGATGGGCGCGTACCTGATCGGGTTCCAGAATCAACAGAGTTTTTTATTGAACAGACGCGCAACTTTAACAATGACGAAGACCGCACGGCCTTTCGTATTGACGCGGGCAGGAACAACTTCGCCATCCATGCCGAGGGTTTCAGCCGCAAGAACGATAATCAGGAAATACCAGGATTCGCCCTTGATTTGGCTGCGATCGAGGCTTTAGAAGAGATACAGCACGGCGATGAAGAACATGAAGAGCATGAAGAAGAGGAAGAGGCGGAAAATACGCTTGGTTTCATTGGCAACTCAAATGGCAAGTCATCTGGCGGTGCGTTAGGTTTTTCATTTGTGGGTGAGTCTGGCTTCGTTGGCTTTTCTGTATCAGCATTGACGAATGAGTACGGCTTACCACCAGGGTCACATGAACACGCCCATGGGCATGAAGAGGAAGAAGGCCATGACGGAGACCATGATGATGACCATGACGGAGACCATGATGATCATGGTGAAGAACATGGAGAGGAAGAGGTTGACTTTGTCAGGTTGGAAATGGACAAGGTCCGCTATGATCTTCGTGGCGGCCTGAAATTCGGATCGGGTTTCATCGAATCTGTTGACGCTGCGTTTGCATTCACAGACTACACGCATGACGAAGTTGAGTTTTTCAGCAACGGAGAGACGGAAGTAGGCACCACGTTTGATAACGAAGGCTATGAAGGACGAGTAGTTGCACACCACCGCGGAAATGATAACTGGTCCGGACTCTTTGGTATCCAGTTGACAAACAATGATTTCGTCGCGGCTGGCGAAGAGGGATTCATACCTGAATCCGATATTCAAAACCTAGGACTATTTGCCTTCGAAAGATATCAAACAGCATCTTTCAATATCGAGCTTGGTTTGAGATATGACACAAATCAGGTAGAGAGCGGACAGTGCGAAAGCGACGAAAATGCGTTTAGTGCAAGCGGCAGCATACTTTATGACGTGAATGAATCCTCGAATGTGTTCTTTGGATTGACAAATGCAGTGCGCACACCATCAGTCGAGGAATTGTTTGCTAATGTTGACAACACGACTTGCGGAAGGCCTGCTGACGACGAGGCTTTAGTATTGCACGCTGCGACCAACCTGCTTGAAATCGGCAATCCGAACCTTAAGCCTGAACGCGCGCAAAACTTCGAGCTCGGCTATCGTTATCACACAGGGCCTATCACAGGTGAAATCAATGCGTATGCCAACAACATTGACGACTATATCTTTCTCAATGTTACGGGTGCGGAATTTGAAGAACAGTTGCTAGGAGAGTTTACTGCTCGTGACACCAAGTTTCGGGGACTTGAAGCGCGACTGAGTTTTGACATTTATCAATCTGAGCAATTCGGTATTAGTGGGTCCGTATTTGGCGATCAAGTACGTGCCAAATTTGACGCTGGCGGCAATGTGCCTTTGATACCTGCATCCAAGGTGGGTGCTGAAATTGAATTTTACGGCGATCAATGGACCGTACACCTGCGTGCCAACAATGTATTCGAACAGGACAACGTGGGCGACTTCGAACTCCCAACGGATGAATACACGCTATTTTCTCTGTATGCAGATTATCACTGGAATATGGGCAATGAGGGAGAGCTTAAGCTATTCTTGAGGGCTGACAATCTGAGTGATGAAGAGGTGCGCAATCATGCGTCTCGACTGAAAAACTTCGCGCCTGAGCCCGGGCGTACTGTGAAGGTAGGACTTAGATACAGGCTCTAACGGTAACAGCAAGCTAGCAGCGAGGTTTCGAAAGCCTCGCTGCTGAATGCGCCGGAGGTAATGATCTCAACCCGGCTATCGGGCAAGTCTTGAAGCGCAGTTTCTGCGACATCATCACCTGAAAAGTTAAAGCCAACGTGACCCGCATCTGTTTTTAAAATGGCCTTTAATCGATCGACGTTAGTCGCTCTGAACAACTCGGTTATCTGATCCCGACGAAACGTAAAGTCTGGCTGAAAAAGCCAGCCATGGGAAGTAAAGCCCTCGCCACTATTGCTCAAGCATATGAACCCTTCTGGTGGAAAGCTTGGGTCCTCATCATCGGGAGTGTCGCTCTCTGGAGGCTGTTTCAGCGTTATTGGTTTTTCTCGCCAGGCACTGGCTACGCCAGACAGCCATGACATATCGAGGTGGCCTTGTTGCGCTGATACTAGTTGACGCTTTGGCGTCAAATTCCGCCCTGAAAGATATTCTTCAAGCATTTCAAAGTCATCTTTACCGTAAAGGTCTCGCTTGCTCGCGACAACAATGTCCGCAATGTCCAGCTGCTGATTAAACGTGTCGTGGCTGGTGTATCGTTGATCATTAATTACACGGGCGTCAACAAGCGTTAGCGTCGACCTCAAGTCCAGTAGTTCATGAAAGTGATCCGCAGCAAGCACGCTCATCACCTCAACAGGGTGACCCAAACCCGTCGGTTCAATAATGAGTCTTTCTGGTCTCGCGCGTGCTAGCAGCATACTCATTGCGATTTGCATGGGGAGACCTGTCGCGCAACACATGCAACCTCCCGGCACTTCACGAATAAAGATATTGGGGTCTTGGTGGTTCGCAAACAATCCACCGTCTATGCCAATTTCGCCGAACTCATTAACAAGCACTGCCCAGCGTTCTTTTTCCGGCTTTTGTTCTAGAAGATCGAGTATGGCGGTTGATTTTCCTACACCCAAAAAACCAGTGATGATATTGGTTTTAATATCCTTGAGCGGTTCAGTCATATTGACCGTTCTTAGTTTTATTTTGGCAGTTTTTAAGCTGACAAAGTCTGAAGTTAAAAAAGTGACTCAATGCGACCAAAATAGCGCCAACCAGGGTGAAGAGTTTTTCCAGCTCTTCTCCAAGATAGTCGTGACCAAAGAGCGCCGTCATACACAGCGTCATCAAACCTGCCGTGGCAAGGCCCGCGACGACGAAGTTTTTGTGTTGGCGGCAGCCGAGCGTCAGCGCAAAGATACTCGTGGGCAACACAAGCAAAATGAGAAGCTTGTGAAACATCTCGTCATTGAGCACAGTCAGTAACGTTACTGAAGGCGCCAAAACGAGGGCAACGGGTAAAACTAAACAGTGCGCTATGCAGAGAGCAGAGATACCTATCGCGGCTCTATCGAATTGTAGTGACAACATATGTATTCAAAAATTCCTTGGAGGGGTTATGCGCCACACGCTTCGCAATAACATTCAAATTCGAGTTGGGGACTCGCAAGATGGAATCCTGCCTTACTGATCGTGCTTCGCAACGAATGGATAATGCTATTGCTGATGCTTATTTCTTCAACCGTATTACAGCTGTTGCAGATCAAAAATTGAGGTGTCTCGTGCGTGTGATCACACGCGATGTGCGAGCATGCTACATATTTCTTTGCCAGCTCCAGACGATGAACAAGATTCTCGCTTTCGAGAAACTCCAGTATTCTGTAGACCGACATCGCTGGTAACTGTTGGTCGAACTTCTCTCGACAATAGTCGATCAGTTCGTATGCTGAGAGCGCTTTCTTGGATTCCAAAAGCCCTTTTAACACTTGGCTTCGCTTCTCTGTTAGTTTGCTGCCTCGCGCAGCGCAATGTTGCTTTGCGTGCTTAATTACTTTTGCTGTCGATGTCATTTGGGATGCCGTACTTAAGTGGGACATTAGGATAATGTTATAACATATCATAAACAGAGTGACCAACTATTGTCGTTCAAAAGCGAAATGGGAAGAGGCTCTGTCGACGATTTTCTCTCAGCTGGACAATGAAAGTATTGCTGACGGATACGGCACCTTAGCGCCGCTATTGGACTGCATCTTCCGATACCTCGCGCCATCGCTACATCATTCTGTCTTTGAATCGCGAGCGCAAGATGCTCAGCGTTGCCTCTTGAGTTTTACACTCGACACGCATGGATAGAATTATTCGCTCAGGCTGCGGGAGGATGTCTTTGACGAAAAATATTTGCGATAAAGACGGTCAAGTTTGGTGTTGCTGAACGTTTCGACTGGCGATGCAATGGAGAGAAAACCGAAAAAGATAAAGAATCGCTTTGCGAGGAGATACATTCGGTTTTGACGCTTACGCTGCCCGTCATTCTTTGACACGCAGCAATTTCGTACCTCTGCTTTAACCCTCTGCTTTAACCCTCTGCTTTAACCCCTGCTTTTCCTTGCTCACTATTCATGTAGAGACGTGCGTACCTTATCGTCGCCCATTTATCGTAGGCAAATTTTGCAACTGATCTCACAAGCGGCAGCTTTAAACATCGCCAGAGTGGACTCCAACGTGTCCCTTCCCATGCTGCAATGTTTGCTTCTAAACCCGTTGTGTAGTTGCCGGCATCATCCTCAAAATGAAGTACCTTCAACATCTTTTCCTTGGTCTCTTGGTTCATTTTAGTCTCGTGTATGTCCACAAGGCTCAAATCCGTTGATTTATGAACACGAAGGCGAGCCATTTCAGCACTGCACAAGGGACATTTGCCGTCATAGTAAAGTTTATTCATCTCGTTCTCGTC
>CAJXBG010000184.1 GCA_913050215.1 uncultured Gammaproteobacteria bacterium | reverse complement strand
CGCTGGCACTTTACATTGCAGACACCATCAAACAGAAGTTGGCTTCTGCCACGCTATTTGACTAGCAGGCATAGAGGAAAGAAATGAATAGTGACGATTTGATATCCAGCGATAGTGTATTCAGTAAAAAGCAACAGCAGATCATTAGCGCTATCGCTAATGCAATGATCAAAAAAGACGAAGTGTTAGATCTGCCTTCAGCATCTGATCCGCTAGTGATGAAAACTATATTAGATAAATCGGCACACTTTTCCGAGCGGCTTGTTGCAGGCATCGACACACTCTGTGAAGAGATTGATCCACTGACTTCGACACCGGAAGTACTGCTTGGCGTGCTCGATAAAAACCCCAAATTTCGCGCTTTATCGCGAACGCTAACAATTATTATCATGCAGTCTTACTATCAAGATCCGCGCGTGCTAAGCGCCCACGGACAATCGGCTCGACCGCCGTTTCCCCTGGGCCATAAGGTCGAACAGGGCGACTGGTCACTGCTAGATCAGGTGAAACAGAGAACGCCATTCTACCGTCCAGTCTGAGGGTTTTGAACATGCGCTTTGCATGGTCTTCGGTATCTCGATACTCGATATACATCTTTCGGAGCCCCCATCACGCCATTGAGAGGCAAGGGAGTTAGACGCTAAACTATTTTGGAGTTTGTGCAGTCTGTTGCACGAAAGAAAATTACGAGATTTTCAGGTGCAGACAAATTCAAGCTAGTTCATACTAAAATTTTTCTAAACATTTCACCCGAATCCGATTGTCAGAAGAGTTAACCAATATGGAAATGAAAGATCGTGTTGTAGTCATCACCGGGGGCAGCGGTGGCATTGGCCAGGCAATGGCCCGCGCTTTTCTTGCGGAAGGCGCAAAGCAAATAGTGCTGGCTGATTTGCATGAAGATGCCGTGCAAGCGGCGGCGAATGATATTGGCTGCATCGGTATCGCTTGCGACGTTACCAGCGAATCAGACATTGAATCAGTAGTAGAGCAGACGATTGCGCGCGAGGGTCGCATCGATTTATTTTGCTCTAACGCTGGAGCCGGCGGCGCAGGATTACTCACCGATGCAACCAATGAGGTCTGGCAAAACCAATGGGAATTGCACGTGATGTCCCATCTTTACGCAGCCAGAGCCGTGCTGCCGTCGATGATAGCGCGCGGAGAAGGTTACCTCCTCAATACCGCAAGCGCCGCAGGCTTGTTAGCAGCGATGGGATCTGGCCCCTATACCGTAACCAAGGCAGCGGCCGTCAAACTGGCTGAATTTCTAGCGATCACCCACGGAGATGATGGGATTGGCGTTTCTGTTTTATGCCCTCAAGGTGTCAATACAGCCATGGCGCCAAAGAGTCTTGGGGATGGACAGACGGACGGCATTATAGAACCCGAGCAATTAGCCCAAACCGTCGTTGAGTGCATTCGAGAAGGACGCTTTCACGTTCTGCCGCACCCCGAGGTTGAAGACTACGTTCGCCGTAAAGGTGATGATGTCGATCGTTGGTTAATAGGCATGAGACGTCTAAAACGGAACTCTCAGGCGTAGCAACTAGGAAGATTTCAAGCAGCCACCAGCGCATTCATTGAAAGGGAACTCGGATGTTTACGACGCACTCGAATCGAACGCTGACGACCTCGACAAACCTGAGTCAGTCACCGAATAAAAATAGGGGTATGGCGCTTAAATGAGCTGCGAGCCGGCACCAGAGAATTCACACTTTTATCGAAAAAATATGTGAGCTAGAGATAAAAGCTGAACGTATGAGCCATCATAGACTTTTTAATAAGTAATTATCTATCCCGCAGACGTTAACGGCGCTTCATGCAAAACCTTTCACTCATTTACGCACGCTCGCTAAATCACTGCATCGGTGCTGCAGGCAAACTGCCCTGGCACTTGCCTGCCGACTACGATTTTTTTGATCAAACAACTCGAGGGCATGCGATCATCATGGGTCGGCGTACCTATGAAGACCACAACTCAAAACTAGATGGGCGACTTAATTTAGTCGTTAGCAAAAATCCTCACTATGAGACAGCACAGGGTGTCACTGTGGCTGGCAGCTTGGAAGCCGCAATGAACCTGGCCACAGAATCCCAAGAAGTATTCGTTATTGGTGGCGTACCTTTGTTGGTAGCCGCTTTCGATAAAGCTGACCGAGTATATGAGACTCGGATAAACACGACAGTGGATGGAGACACCTTCCTGCCGGAATTTGATTTTTCAGACTTTGAAACCTCAACACTTGCACACCACGCTATTGATGAGCAACACGCATTCTCATTCGACATCTATCTCCATCAACGACATTAACCTGCAGAGTTCAATAACAGTGAAAAAGGGTATTAACCTAATCCCTAGTCGACAAGAGTTCTGGTTTATTCCTCTGGGCGGCACGGGTGAAATCGGCATGAACCTGAACCTCTATGGACACAATGGTCAATGGATTATTGTGGACTGCGGCATTACTTTCGAAGACAGGCCAGACGACAACGGCATTATGCAGTCAAGGATAGAGATGCCGCTCATTGATTTTGCCTCAGAACAACGAGACAACATTTTGGGTATTATCGCCACGCATGCCCATGAAGATCACATCGGCGCACTACCCTATCTATGGGAACACTTAGGTTGCCCCATCTATACAACACCCTTTACACGAAATGTACTGCGCGCAAAATTTGCCAGAAACAATTGCTCCGCGCCTATCCTAGATGTTGTTGAGGGCGGCACCCTTGATCTTGGCCCCTTCAATCTCACGTTCATACCCATGACCCATTCGACGCCGGAAACGCAGGGTCTTATTATCCAAACACCCGTCGGTAAAGTTTTCCATACCGCTGACTGGAAGCTGGACGCCGATCCTGTAGTAGGTGCTCACGTAACACCTCAACAGTATCAAACAATGACGGACATTGACGCAGTCGTTTGTGACTCCACTAACGCGCTTAACCCGATGAGTGCAGACTCGGAGATCGACGTAGCCAGCGCACTACTTACCGCAGTTTCTGATGCATCTCGGCGGGTTATCGTGGCATGTTTCGCAAGCAACATTGCGCGACTTCAAACACTCGGGTCCATCGCCCGGCAAACCAATCGGCATATCGGTCTACTAGGCTTCTCTTTGAATAATATGCGTCGCTGTGCACAGGATGCGGGCTACCTTCAGACCGATTTTAACCCTGTTGATCGTCAACACCTTGGATATCTACCCCCGGAGGAGGTGCTGGCTATCGCAACCGGCAGCCAAGGTGAACCCGGCGCGGCACTTCATCGGCTTAGCACCGATAGCCATCCGGATGTAAATCTTCAGGCAGGTGACCAGGTAATTTTTTCTGCGAAAACCATTCCCGGAAACGAGCAAGGAGTAGAGCAACTCATCAATCGCTTTGAGCGGATGGGTGTCACCGTCTTTCAGGCAGATACCAGCAATCTGACCCTACACGCTTCCGGTCATGGTGGTGAACCAGAACTCACAAACATGTACGAATGGATTGCACCCAGCGCAGTGATTCCCGTTCACGGCGAACCGGAACACCTCATCGCAAATGCAAATATAGCGGCCGCAGCGGGGGTTGAAAAGCAACTCGTCGGCCGTAATGGTGATCTCTACGACCTGGTTAATCTGACCATCAGGCCGAATGCTGTGCCGGTGGGCCGGATGACGCTGGATGCTTACGGGCAGTTAATGCCGAGCTAAGTCTAACAATCGACACAAACCGGCAGTCCAATAAACCGAGGCTATCGCGAAGTCATTTGCTGCCGAAACGATCGTCGCCTAGAGCCTGCTGCAAAATAGTTGAATTAACGGATGTTACGTCTGATAAGTGTTACTGAGGCCCCATTTATTCTTGTGTATCGCGCGATGTCATGGCTATATGTGATATTAAAAAGAACAGGAGGCCATCGTTGAGTAAAAAAGTCACGTTTGTCGGTAGTCGCAGCCCGAATGCTGTAGAAGCTTTGGCCATGTTATCTGAGAAGTATGATGCGGTAGATCTGGATGACGCCGAGATCATTGTTGCACTGGGTGGCGATGGATACATGCTTGAGGCCATACATCGCAACATGAAGCGCGATCTGCCTATTTATGGCATGAACAGAGGAACGGTTGGATTTTTGCTCAATTCTTTCGAGACCGATGATCTGATGGAACGCCTCGAGAAGGCGCAGCAGGTTACCATCACACCGCTTCACATGAAGGTAACAACGGATTCGGGTATCGAGCAGGAAGCTTATGCCTTCAATGAAGTATCTCTGCTACGACAAACGCGTCAGGCGGCCAACCTGCGCGTGACTATTGATGGTAAAACGCGTATCGAAACACTGATGTGCGATGGCTGTCTGGTTGCGACGCCAGCGGGTAGCACCGCTTACAACCTGTCTGCTCACGGCCCGATCCTCCCTATCGGATCAGACGTTCTCGCCCTCACGCCTATCAGTGCCTTTCGACCCCGGCGTTGGCAAGGTGCTGTTTTACCAAAAGATGCAAAAATTCATCTCACGGTACTTGATGAACACAAGAGACCGGTCAGCGCTGTGGCAGATGCGCATGAAGTTCGCAACGTCGCGGAAGTTGAAATTAGCATTGCCCCCAAAAGGGCGGTGACGTTACTTTTTGACCCGGATCATAATCTCGAAGAACGCATTCTAAACGAGCAGTTCACACCCTAAAGGACAGACAACACACAAGCCTAGCAACGTCTCGCTAGGGAAGTTTCATCATCTCAGGTTCATGACCCTGCGAGCGCAGCCAGTCACGCAATGCATATCCAGTACCCGTCGGCCATGCAACACAGTCTTCTGGCGACATTAACTTGAAGGCATCAAGCTCCTCGTTCAGCGAAATTGTTCCCGTCGCTTGAACGTGATACCCAATGATCACTTGGTTCATCCGCTCAAACGGGTAAACGCCGATTAACGACGCGGGGCTGGCATCAAGGTCCAGCTCTTCCTTGACTTCTCGCACAGCGCAATCCGCTGGCGCTTCTGCGTGATCAACAAAACCGGTAATGACGCCATAAAAATCACCCCGCCACGACCGATTGTGCGCGAGCACAATTTTGCCATCGAATTCAACGACAACAGCTGCGACCGGTGTGGGGTTATCGTAGTTAACAAAACCACAACTGGCCGCGCACTCAATGCGCGCCTTAATCTTCTCTATCAGCGGCGCAGCGCACATGGGACAGAACTTAAATTTTTTCACGAATTAGACTCACTAAAGGATTCAGGGATCGGAGAGAAAAAGAAGGAAGTCGACGTAAAATTTACAGCTTCGATAACATAACAATGACTCGCGCAAGAGTGACTTTATTGACTCAGCGCAAAGCTAACTGTTTTTGTAAATCTTACCCCGACCTCAATTCATCTAGAGATCAAGCGGTCGGTAATAATCTTTTCCAGCGCTCACGTATTCACCCATGAGTGTCCTGAACGTCTCACCTGCAGAACCCTCTTCAGTAAGCGTCAAATTCTGACGAATAAAGTTAACGCTATCCGGGTTCAATTCGCTCGCCATCTGCCAATACTTGCTCGCGCTCTTTTCATCGCCATGAAGTCGAAACAGATTACCCAATCGAAATGCAGCATCAGCTTTCTGTTGGTCACTTGAGTGCTGGCGAATATTGCCCACAACTTTTTCGCTCGACTGAACATGCTTGCTATTAGCACCGTTTGCGATCCAATCCTTAAGCGCAGGCTCGTAGACATCGGTACCGAAGGTAATGCCTTCGTCACCCTCACCGAAAGCGTGAACCTGTGAGTAAGTTCCTTCATCAATACGAACAATCTGGCCTTGCTCATCAACCCACGCCGCAGAAGGCACATTAACGAAATTAAAGGCGCTGCTGATGATGTGGTTTTCATCAACAACTTGAATGTAAGTCGGATTCGCCGCGTCAAAAATTGGACCTGCTACCGCTTCGCCGCCGGTATCTTCCGCTGCACAAATAATCACAAAATCAGGATCGTTTATTTCTTCGTATATACGTTGCCACACGGGCACGTCAAGAAAGCATCCTCACCATGAGGACCAGGTGACAATAAGCGCTTTTTTACCTTTTAGGTCAGCCATTCTAATGACCTTGCCTGCTCGGTCCGTGACTTCAAAATCCGGCACTTGCGCATTCAGCATCATGTTCTCTCGCTTCGCGGGAATCTCCGCAAAACTCCAAACGCCTGATTCAGCATCCACAACGTAGGGTTGATCCAGCATCTCAGCAAACGCTGCGAGATCAAACCACGCCTGACCGTCTTGCTCAACGAGTAGTTTTTCGCCCAAAGGAATGCAGAGATCTTGGAAACACGCACCTTCTGGCTTTATTTCAAAACCATTAATTCGCGTCAAATCCTCTGGCTTAATCAATAAGCCGGCTCCCGCTCCTGTTGATTCAAGTCTGATTGTTTTTCCCTGGTACAACACGGTTGTGCTCCCCGGGGGGTGTATTTCTTTTGCTTCAAACGGATTTCGAAGCTCAGGATAAGCCATAAAGGCTGCAGCCATCTCAGTTCTCCTTCAAGGTTGGATTACCCCAATATTACTTTATCCCGGGCGACGTGTCTCTCCACGATAAACAGCGGGCATTATGCTGAACCAATGTTTGAATCATGGTCTAAATTTCGCCAAAAATTCGCAAAGGGCCTATTTCATTTCGACACTGATCGATTGCTATCTGATGCATACTCTCGTTAAATGGACTCGATGACACCCGTGGGGCCTTATTTGCCTCAGCCACTTGTCGTTGGCGCTGCGTAACCTTTTTCACATCAAACCAGAATGGGAAGATACGCTATGAACTCAAACCGACCATTGTCGAGTGAAGCGCTGCTCAAGCAGATG
>CAJXBG010000183.1 GCA_913050215.1 uncultured Gammaproteobacteria bacterium | reverse complement strand
TTATAAGGGTGCGCAACGAGTATCTGTCCAGGGTTGACAGCACCTTCTGCCAATTGCGAGGGCTTAAAGCCCGACGTTGAAGATGCCAATACTGCATCATCACGTGCCGCTGCCTGAATTTCAGGGTAAACAGCATGTTTGACCTCGAGCCTTTCCGGTACAGATTCCTGTATCCACTGTGCGTCAGTAACGGCTTCTGCTATCGACCCTGTAAACTGAACGTCTCCCTCAGCAGGTAATACCTCATTGTAAATACCCGGCAGAGATCGACGCGCATTTCCAAGCACCTCATTGATCTTGCGCTCAGCCTCAGGGTCAGGGTCACACACCCGGACGTCCCAACCATGCAGCAAAAATCTTGCCGCCCAACCGCCACCTATGACGCCTCCGCCAATGACCGCAGCAACTTTTCGCTGACTATCACCAGACATTAAAATCCTCCAACCTTTTTATTGCGTCGCAATACTCGCAGTCGAGAATAGATCTCGTCATGATCAATATAACAACCATGAAGATGACGTTCACCGTCTGCAGCAAATGCATTCCGACCATGCATTATTCGACGATTATCAAAAGTTACAAGATCACCCTCCTTAAACGGATATGAGATCTGAAAGCGAGCATCATGGGCGTAGCGTGAAAACGTTCGCATCGCTTCATACGCCGCAGGTATCTTATCTTTCGCCATCAACGGCGCACTTCTAACAGGATAGAATGCCCGGAGCGTCAGCGGGCGTCCATCGACTGGCAGCTCGATAATTGATCCTTCCCAACGATGCTCGGCATCCGCTGCGCGATTCATAAAAAGCCATTTTTCATTACAGAGCAACTCGAAAGCATCGGGTTGTTCGTCCGCTAATGCGCCAATTACCGCAAGTCCATCCGTCAATCTTGAGTCACCACCCGCTGCATTATTTGTTAGGCAATGTAGTAACTGATAACCAGGTGGTGCCTCTCGAGTAGGCAAGTCAGTGTGTTGCCCCAGTCTGAGACCCGTGTTAGCCGTGGAATCAGGATTCGGAGAGGTTTTAACACTGAAAGTGTTGCCAAAATTCGTCGCCCTTATCGCCCCAACTGTCGCGGAGAGCTCGCCAAGAAACGATACGGTTGTCGGTGTGTTTTCTAATCTACAAAAACCGTAACGTACTAGATTGTCCAGCCAAAGTTCCTGCCCGTGTTGATTTTCTAATATGTCCCGACCCTCTACTGTGGGCGGCTCTTTGATGTCTGCGATCCATTTTTCTTGTCTTGGCAAAGCATTGCGTGCCCGCAACTTGCCCTCAGCAACATACCGCAACCAACCCGGATGCACTCTGGTCTGCGGGTTATTTTTCCACGTAAGCAACAACGCACCTTGCTGATCCACAGAAGCATCAACCAACGCATCAGCAGCTGGCAAATCAGCGGGGTCAATCAGGCTTTCCCTGACCAACGGCTCAACACCAATACCCTCTGAATTTTCCGCGAGCCAAAGCGAGTAAGCTTGTAAATGAGCACCATCGGGCCAGTGAATCTTTACAAAATTATTTTGTAGGTGAGCGGACTGCAATGGGACCCACGGGTGATCGATGAAATCAGGCGTGATGACTCTCGACCCGATTGTCGACACTATTTTGGCGCTCTCTTGGTAAGTCCTAGTTTCTCTCGAACCTGCTGAGGCCCAATGATAGAAGCACCAAGACCTTTGATAATCGACACTGAACGCTCAACCAGTTGAGCATTTGTGGCTAGCACGCCTCGGTCTAACCAAAGGTTATCTTCCAACCCTACCCGAACATTGCCTCCAGCCAACACAGCTGCAGCAACATAGGGCATCTGGTCCCTGCCTAGGCTGAATGCAGACCAGTCCCAGTCCGCCGGAATGGCATTCACCATCGCCATATATGTGTTCAGATCATTCGGTGCGCCCCAGGGTACACCCATACATAGCTGA
Organism: uncultured Gammaproteobacteria bacterium; assembly: GCA_913050215.1. GTDB lineage: Bacteria > Pseudomonadota > Gammaproteobacteria > Pseudomonadales > Azotimanducaceae > UBA4582. The sequence continues at coordinate 5,052 of CAJXBG010000183.1, read as the reverse complement.
ACCATCGCAGGACTGTCCAGCACGCCTTCTTCAACCAGCTTTTTCGCAAACCAGAGATGCCCTGTATCAAACGCTTCGATCTCTACCTTTACACTGAGTTCAGTCATCATCGAACCCATCGCACGCAACAGACCCGGCGTGTTAGTCATGACATAATCAGCTTCAGCAAAGTTCATGGTGCCACAATCGAGTGTGCAAATTTCGGGCAGGCACTCCGCAATGTGCGCAATCCGCTCCGAGGCGCCCACCATGTCTGTACCCTCTTTATTGACGGGTAGTGGTGACTCCGCTGAACCAAAGACAATATCACCGCCCATTCCAGCGGTCAGATTGAGCACGACATCCACTGACGAGTCGCGAATGCGTTCAGTCAGCTCTCGATATAGTGCTGGATCTCGGGATGGCGCGCCGGTCTCGGGGTCCCTTACATGGCAATGAACTATCGCTGCACCTGCCAACGCTGCATCAATCGCGCTATTAGCGATTTGTTCTGGTGAGCGAGGCACATGAGGGGATCGATCTTGCGTACCACCGGAGCCAGTCACGGCACAGGTGATAAATACTTCCTGGTTCATTTGCAAGGGCATTTATGTCTTCCTGAAAGTCGATTTCAGCATTATGACGCGAGGACATCAGAAGATCAGCCTAAATAAACGTCAAAATGGCGAAACTATTGCAAACTTCTTTCACACCCTGTTGTATGTTTCACTGTCGCCACGCAATCGAAAGACAGGATACGAGGCCTTGAAAAAATTCCGAACCGCTACCCAATGGGGTATATACGATGTGCTCGTTGATCAGGAAAAAATCGTGGGAATTGAAGATATCCCTGAAGATCCGGCACCATCACCGCTAGGGCAAGGTCTCGTCGACGGCATACAGCATCCGCTACGAATTAAAGAACCAGCTATTCGCAAAGGCTGGCTAAAGGACCGGGATAGAAAAAAACGAGGCACCGAAGAATTCGTCACCGTTCCTTGGGACGAAGCATTAGAGCTCGCCGCTGGGGAAATCAAACGGGTCGCAGACGAATATGGCAACACGTCTATCTTTGGCGGTTCCTACGGTTGGGCAAGCGCCGGCCGATTCAATCACGCCCAGTCCCAACTTCATCGATTTATCAATATGGCGGGGGGCTGCACCCGTGCCATGAATAGCTACAGCACAGCTGCAGCACAGGTGATTTTGCCCCACGTGGTTGCACCCTGGTCGCAGATTGAATTGGAACAACCTACCTGGGACGAGATCAGCGCCAACACGGAACTGATGATCGTTTTCGGCGGCGTACCCCTGCGGAACACGCAAGTTGCCTATGGTGGTATCACAGAGCATCAATCAACACCCGGGTTTCAGGGCGCGATAAAAGCTGGCGTCAGGTTTATTAACATATCGCCATTGAAAAGTGACGTAAGTCACAATGAAGACTGGCTGGCACCGCGTCCAGGCACAGATGTAGCGCTCATGCTTGGCATGGCGTATGAACTGGAAAACAAAGGTCTTGCAGATCAAAGGTTCCTCTCCAGTCACTGCGTCGGCTACCAACGCTTCAAGCGATACCTTTTGGGTCAAGAGGATGGACAACCTAAGACGCCGGAGTGGGCGAGTGCTATCTGCGATGTTCCTGCAGCAGAAATTGCTTCACTCGCACAGCTCGCCGCAAATAAACGCACACTGATCTCAGCTGCCTGGTCATTACAACGAGCACATCATGGTGAACAGCCATACTGGATGGTGGTAACGCTGGCTGCAATGCTTGGTGGTGTTGGACTTCCAGGTCAAGGGTTCGGCTTTGGTTATGGCACTGAAGGTTTCATTGGCAGCTCCTGGCGACGGTTCAACTGGGCCACCCTGAGCAAAGGCCGGAACCCTGCTCAGTTTGCCATACCGGTCGCACGCATCGCAGATATGTTACTTCAGCCGGGCGAAACCGTGGCTTACAACGGTCATGAAATCAAGTATCCGGACACCCGCCTTATCTACTGGGCGGGTGGCAACCCATTTCATCATCACCAGGATCTCAACCGACTCTGCGAGGCGTGGCGAAAGCCTGAAACGGTGATCGTCAATGAACCCTGGTGGACACCTGTCGCGCAATGGGCCGACATTGTGTTTCCCGCCACCACGCAACTGGAAAGAGAAGATATTTGCGCAAGCTCTCATGATCCCTACGTGCACATTATGGAAGCTGCGATTCCACCCCAGCACAATGCACGGTCTGATCACGAAATATTCAAAGGCCTCGCTGAGAAGCTGGGATTTCACCAAGCTTTCACCGAAGGTAAAACTGATCGCGAATGGCTCGCTGATATGTGGCACCGATCGCAGGTGACGGCAAAAACACAGGGGTTCCAGCTGCCAACTTTCGATCAGTTTTGGGAAGATAAACAACATCGTATTCCTGATGACAATGAACGTAAAGTTTGGCTGGGTGCGTTTAGGGAAAATCCCGAGCAAAATAAATTGAGCACGCCTTCCGGCAAGCTGGAGATATTCTCCGATGCCGTCGATGGGTTTGGCTACGACGACTGCCCGGGTCACGCTGTCTGGTTGGAACCCTTTGAACGCCTGGCTGACGGAGATGACAATCCGTTCCCGCTGGCTCTCCTATCTCCCCAACCGGCGCGACGGTTGCATAGCCAATTGGACCACAGCAAGCACAGTATCGATGGCAAGATTGACGGCCGTGAAACACTGAGCATGCACCCACAGGCGGCGGAACACAGAGGTATTGTTGAAGGTGCTACCGTGCGTGTTTTCAACAATCGAGGCGCTTGCCTGGCCGGCGTCAAACTCGACACTGACATGAGGCCTGATGTCGTTGCTTTACCGACTGGCGCTTGGTTTAGACCGAGTGCACCGGGCGAGACAGCATCATTGGAATTGGCCGGTAATCCTAATGTGTTAACCAAGGACACCGGCACATCACAACTGGCACAGGGACCGAGCAGCGGCACTTGCCTGGTTGAGGTCGAACCCTACTTAGGATGAGATAAACATCATTCCAAATCAAGAAACTCGCGAGTTTCGGCGCACAACTCGTCCCACAGAAGCTGAAAGGATTGCCAGCAAAATGCTGGGCTGCCAAGGGCATTTTTCAGTCCTAGCGCCATTTCGGCTGGCCAGATTTCAGGCTTACCCGCTGCCTCGGCGAGCAGTTGTACCTGACAGGCTCGCTCCATACTCATAAACCGCCAGGCGGCTTCATCAACCGACTCTCCGGTTGTAAATAGACCATGTCCAGGTTGAATCGCCGTTCGTTTACCGGCAAAACCCGCTGCAAACTGGTCCGCGCCTTCGGCGTCGTTCGCGACTCTGGGTTCGCGAATAATGGCCTGGTCGTCAAAAAATACAGCGGTATCTTGTGTTATTGGTTCTATGGGCCGCCCGAATGCCGACCAAGCCGAACCATGGATGGAATGCGCGTGGCATACAGCAGTGACGGCTGGGTACGCACGGTGCACAGCCGCATGCAACCGAACACCTACCGGATTCACTGGACGGGAACCTTTTAGGATATTTCCTGCATGGTCCACCAGCACCATGTCGGAAGCTTTAATCAAGCGGAAAGATATACCTAAAGGATTAGCCCAGAAGTGGTCGGGGTCCTCGGGGTCGCGCACGGTAATGTGACCAAGCAAACCTTCCGAAAAACCTGCTCTACCAAAGATCCGGCAAGCGGCTGTAAGGCGCTCTATCCGATGACGCCTGTCATCCTTCACACTTTCAAAGATTGGCGGATTTCGTGTGGCAAAGCCGCTAGCGCTTCTTGATTCGGCCTCTTCAGACATAGTGTTTAATTCCTTAATTAAGTCACAATAAAACCAGAGCACCTCTTATCATCGCGACGATACAGGGCGCTAAAAGACAAAGATCGACTATATCAAACAGACCGACGATGGGGAAAAGCAGCAGGTGCTTTTTATTGCAGGCATGATTATGCGCACGACAATCGCAGTTATTCGCGATGGTATGCTGCGAGAAAATATTGACCGCGCGACATCGTCACCCCCGCGCGTTATCGCTTTGGGTAACCACACGTTGAGTCCGGAGGCGTTACCACTATTTGATGGGTGACAGCTCACTATCTTGTGGTAGTCTCTAGGCTTCGAAACCTGACAACAAGCGAATAACAATAATGAGTTTGACTACTTGGTCCTGGATATTTCTCGTGTTTTACATCCTCATGATGGTGGGGATTGGTATTTACGCGCAACGCAAGATAAAACACGCTGACGATTTTGCCACAGCGCGAGGCGCCTACGGACCTTTCTTTCTTGCATTGGCGTTCGCAGCTTCAACCGCCAGTGGTGCGACATTTCTGGGCAGCTCTGCACTGTCTTACGAGTGGGGTTTTGCCGCGAATTGGGGTAATTTTCTTTATCCCATTGGCGTCTACTTCGGCATATTGATCTCAATGAGACTGATTGCCACAGCCGGCAATCGGTTTGGCAATCGCTCAATACCGGAATACCTTGGGGACCGTTACCAATCCGAAGGCATTCGGATCCTCGTTTCAATTCTCTCTCTCATTCTATTTTTCTATCTCGCAGGGCAGCTTGTCTCCGGGGTTGTCATGTTCGAGATTATGCTTGGACTTGATGCTGAATGGGCTTTGGTTATCACCACGATCGTGCTGTTATTTTACGTCGTCCTCGGTGGCGCGCACGCGGATATTCTTACCGATGGCGTGCAGGGTGCGATGATGTTAATACTCGCGGTTATCGTCATTGTACTTACTATTATCGGTTACGGTGTTGAAGGCGGGTTCGCTGGAGTTTGGGACAACCTTGAGGCACAGAATACCAATCTCACCACACCGCTCAATCCTGAGACACCGTTGTATCACTCTTGGTGGTCCATATTTGTGATTACCTTTGCGCACATGCCGCTGGGCCTTCTGCCTCATCTCGGCAACAAACTCTGGGCACTGGAATCTGGGGGTGATCGGATGCAGTTTGTTAAGCTGGCCGCATTATTCGGTCTTACCCTAGGCATGCTGGGGCTTGGCGGCCTCTTGGCACGCGCTTATTTTGGCGATGCACTTTATCTTGA
>CAJXBG010000182.1 GCA_913050215.1 uncultured Gammaproteobacteria bacterium | reverse complement strand
TAATGATACCAAGATTCTTTCAGTTGATGTCTGTTGCTGACATGGGGTGTTTTTTGATGCGTCGTTTGTCCGGTTCCGGCTTCAAATGAGCATATTAATTCCGCTTGCTGGAAGTTTACTGCAAAGACACCCTAGCGTGCCGAGTGGAGATTGTCTTAAAAGCCGAGTGTCGGATAAATTGGTGGCAGTTGTTCGTTTTTGAGGTGTTACGTAGGCAAATTAGTTGGCGGCGAATGCTGCACGCTCGTGCGCCATAATAAGTGGCTGGCTGGTTTTTAGCCTATTCCCGTAAATTGCAGCAAACATCAATACGTTTTGTACGTAGTTACGAGTTTCAGTGAAGGGTATGGTCTCGATCCAAGCATCAACCGGAAGCGTCGGGTCGAGCCAAGACTGAACTCGACCCGGGCCTGCGTTGTATGCCACTGATGCAAGAATCCGATTGTTGTTGAAACGCCGCATGAGGGTGCCAAGATGAGCGGTACCAAAAGTGATGTTTGTATGTGGATTAATTAATACGTTGGTGTTGGCAAACCTGAGATTGTGGCGTTTAGCGGTTATTTTTGCCGTGCTTGGAATCATCTGCATGAGTCCCAGTGCACCTGCGCTAGACTTTGCATCGGGCATAAAAGCACTTTCCTGCCTTGCGATCGCAAACCCGAAGGTCACTGGAATGTCAGCTTTCACGGTGTTTGCAATAAAACTGTCCCGATACGCTAACGGAAAGCGAACATCAAGGTCATCCCAGGCTTCCGCGTCGATCATCGATTGAATGGCACGCTTGTGCCACCCCCAGCGTTGAGCGACGTATCCAGCTATTTGCTGTTCCCTGTTTGAAAATTGATTAACGCTGTTCAGCCACTCTCGCCGTGCCATGGTCAGTTCCCCGATGGCATACAACTCAAGTGCGCGCGCAATACCAGGTGAGGATTCAAGACTGAGTATTTCCTCTTCAGTGATGCTCGAAGCTGAATTCTGGAACTGATACGGGGAGCCAAGATGGTCCGCGGCCAAAAAACCATAATAGTTTCGTGTCTCCGCCAGTTCAGTCAGTGTTTTTCTCGCCTGGCTCTGCTCAGCCAGTTGTGCTGAGTCCAGCAGAATACGGGCACGCCAGTATCGCCACCGGGGAATGTCTCTCACTCGCGCTGGCAACTGGTGCATCAAGACCAGTACCTTGCTTGAGTCATTCCGTTTAAGGGCAAGTCTAATACGTGCTTCAACCAGCTTTGTGTTAGTACTTAAGGCGATCGGGAAGCGCTCGAGGCTGTCTTGCGGGTCTCCCTGAGACGCTAATCGATACCCGATATATAGTAGAAGCTCCTCCAATTCCTGCTGGGTAAAGGTGAGATCTTCTTGGTAGGTTTGCAGCGTTTTATAAGCGGCCTGAGCATTTCGCCGCGCGAGTCTCTTCAACCCATGCAAGACAATCTCTGCGTTCCGTTGGTTCGGTTTTGAGTATCTCTTGGTTTTCTCAATCAGTGCTGGTTTTCGATGAACGGCAAGAAAACGCGCAGCATGCTGTGTATCTTGTTTACTTAGAAATCTCACGAGGTAATTTGCAAGCGTGATTTCTCCTGCCTGCATGCTCAATGTAAATCGCTGCCAGGCTAGATCCGGGATTAACTCGCCAGCATCGCGCCAGACTTTAAAGATAGAATCGCATTCGTCGGGTTGTGAAAACCCGACCGACCAGAGTTGTTCAGCCTGTTGGAAGGCAGCATCTGTTTTGCCTGTTTTAGCAAGCGCGTAGGCTTGGTAACAAGCGTTTACCTTTGTTGCACTGCTGGGTTCGTAATAGGCAAGAAAATTGTCCCAGCGCCCTTTTTTTGCCTGATGGTATAGCCAGTTTTGACGTAGCCTTTTGGCTAGAGGGGTATCCGCATACTGCGCAAGAAAGGCGTCAATCGATGCATTGTTTTGCCTAGAAATTTGATAGATTCGCTCGAAGTATTCGAGGTAAGGGTACAGCGTATAGTTGGCAAGAGCCGGTTTCATTCGCTGAAACTTGCTGCGTTGGCCAGATTTTACGGCGCTGATCGCCCGCTTGTACGATTTTCTCTGCTCGAATTTTGAGGTGACTGAATTCGCGGGCGCCACATTGGCACCTTGAGCAGCAGGCATAAATACAATCGGGACAAGGAGCGCCAGAAACGCGGCAAGGGGGATCTTAAGATTTTTGCTCAACATCCCTGTCATATAATGCGGTGTTAGTTCCCAACCCTTACGGCGAGTACGTCGCAAGACGCCCCGTGCAACACACCATTTGCCGTAGACCCGAGTAGTAGTGCTAAGCCGTGGCGCCCGTGGCTGCCAACGACAATCAAATCTGCACCAATTTGCTCTGCCAGGTTATGAATCTCTGTTTCGGGACGCCCAAATATAAGATGTTGGTTTTCGTCGGGTATGGAGAGCGAGTGCGCAAAATCCGCCAGTTGCTTTTTCGCGGTCTCTTGAATCTGTTCCTGAATTGTCGAGAGATCCATCGGTATATCACCACCGTAAGCGAGGCTCAGTGGTTCAATGACGTGCATGCAACTCATGGTTGCCGAGAAAGCCTTCCCTAGCGCGCAGGCGCGTTTGGAAACGTGGCGTGCTTCCTCTGTGAGGTCAACAGCTACTAGAATATGGTTATATTCACCCATGGGCAGTATCTCCTGAACTTTTTGTTATTATTGCTGAGTCATTTTTGGCAAATTTACACAGTATGGGTGTGGACAACAATACTTGTTAACCTGAAATTTTGATTTTCGCCTCATATTTTTCCTTTGGGCAAGCCATAGGTCCCTTGGCGCCAAGCTTTCAACCCTCAGAGAGACCAATCCATATGAGTTATCTGATCATTATCCTGATCCTTTTTTTTGTGGTGGCACCTATTATCGCTATATTGCCCTCGAAACGGCAAAAGCAGCAGATGGCGTTTCGCCAGTCTGCGCGAGCCGCCGGGGTGAGTGTCGCGCTAGTAAAGATTGAAGACCCGGATTCAGACCGCGATAAGTATTTGTCCGCAACGGGTCGTCCACTTCCTCGGGACCTCGCTTGTGTGGCTTATCGCCGTCCTAGGAAAAAAGCGAATAGTCAGATTGGAATACCCATGCCTGGCTGGAGGCTGTCGAGAGATAAGTCTTCCGGCAATCAGTTAACATGGGTGGAAAGTGATTCTGGGGACCTTGACCCAATATTCCGGCAGTTCGTTGAATCGCACCTAGCTGATTTATCCGCGGACGTGATTCGTTTAGATGAGACTGCAGGATTGGTATCTGTATACTGGCACGAAAGGTCCGATGAACAAGGTCTGGCAAAACTGCTTGGTTTTCTTAACGAGGTCGTGACGCTAAGCCCTTGTCTTCAAAAGGATTCGTCCTCTGAAGATGATTCTGAAGGCGCATGATTTTTGTCGTTCTAGCTAAATTTCACGACGACATATTGAGCAGGTCTTGCGAATTTGGGTTGACCTTGAGTAGTCAACACTTTATATATGTCCGATTTTTTCCGGCCAAAAACTTAAGTACAGTGAACCTATGGGCAAATCATTAGTCATCGTTGAGTCTCCCGCAAAAGCGAAGACCATCAATAAATATCTGGGCAGCGATTTCATCGTTAAGTCGAGCGTTGGCCACATTCGGGATCTGCCCACCAGTGGCACCTCGAAATCTGATCCAAAGGCGAGGGCAGCCGAGGCGGCGAAGACGCGGAAAATGCCTGAGGCGAAAAAAGCTGCTTATAAAAAGCAGAAAGCCAAAAAACAGCTGGTCTCAAGAATGGGTGTCGATCCTGAGAATGGGTGGGCGGCGAACTATCAGATTCTTCCAGGTAAAGAAAAAGTTGTCACGGAACTACGTAAGCTAGCAAAAGACGCGGATAAAATTTATCTTGCGACTGACCTTGACCGTGAGGGTGAGGCGATTGCGTGGCATTTGCGAGAAGCCATTGGTGGTGACGATTCCCGTTACCGTCGGGTCGTCTTTAATGAGATAACCAAGCGCGCAATTCAGGAAGCGTTCGAAAAACCGGGTGAGCTCAATATGGCTATGGTCAACGCGCAACAGGCCAGGCGTTTTCTCGACCGGGTCGTTGGCTTTATGGTCTCTCCGCTGCTGTGGGCAAAAATTGCGCGAGGGTTATCCGCCGGTAGGGTTCAGTCTGTCGCAGTCAAACTGATTGTCGAGCGTGAGCGGGAAATCCGTAAATTTATCCCCGAGGAGTATTGGGACGTTTTCGCCAACCTGAGCGAAGAAGCAAAGAAAACAGATAACCCTGTTAAATTTCAGGTGGTTAAACAGGCAGGCGAGAATTTTAAGCCGGTCAACCAGGCGCAGACTGACGCCGCACTTGATTTGCTCAATGAGGCCGCCTTCGTTGTAAAAAGCAGAGAGGGGCGGCCGACACAAACCCGCCCGACCGCACCTTTTATTACTTCCACGCTACAGCAAGCGGCCAGTACTAGGCTTGGCTTTGGTGTTAAAAAGACAATGATGATGGCGCAACGCCTGTATGAAGCCGGTTACATCACTTATATGCGAACGGATTCGACTAATCTGAGTGGTGAGGCGATTAACGGCTGTAGAGATCTGATTGTCGCGGATTTTGGTAAAAAATATCTACCAGATGAGCCGCGGATATATAGTAGCAAAGAGGGCGCGCAAGAAGCGCATGAGGCGATCAGACCCTCTGACGTTAGCGTCAAAACTACAGCGATTGCAGGGATGGAACGCGATGCAGAAAGATTGTATGAACTGATTTGGCGTCAGTTTGTTGCATGTCAAATGCCCAACGCAGAGTACACGAGTACAGCTGTGGTCGTTGAGGCCGATGAGTTGGAATTGCGTGTTCGGGGCCGGGTGCTGAGATTTGACGGTTATACCCGGGTACAAGCGCCAGCATCGCGCAAGGAAGAGGAAGCCCCATTACCTGAGTACGAAGTGGGTCAAGTGCTTAATTTGGTCGAACTGCTGCCGTCTCAGCATTTTACAAAGCCGCCTGCCAGATTTGGTGAGGCGAGTCTTGTCAGAGAACTCGAGAAGAAAGGTATCGGGCGACCCTCAACCTACGCTTCGATTATTACCACAATTCAAGATCGAGGCTACGTCACGCTAAAAAACAAACGTTTATACGCGGAGAAAATTGGTGATGTTGTTACCGACCGTTTAAGTGAAAACTTTGACGATTTGTTAGATTATGGATTCACCGCAGGGCTAGAAGAATCGCTAGATGAGGTCTCGGACGGCAAGTCCGAATGGAAGCAACTGCTAAACCGATTCTACACAGACTTTGAAACGAAGCTCGATAAGGCAAATTCGGATATGCGTTCGAATGAGCCAACAATGACCGACATTAACTGTCCCAAGTGTGGTCGACCCATGCAAATCAGAACCGCAAGCACTGGTGTGTTCTTGGGATGTTCTGGTTATTCGTTACCTCCAAAGGAACGCTGCAAGAGTACAATCAACCTGATTTCCGGTGATGAGGTTGTTAGCGTCAACGGCGATGAAGAAGAAGAATCCAGAATTCTCAGAACCAAGCACAGATGCAAGAAGTGTCAGACGGCGATGGACAGCTATCTGATCGACACAGAGCGAAAGCTCCACATCTGCGGAAACAATCCGGACTGTGATGGCATGGAAGTCGAAGCCGGTGAATTCAAAATTAAAGGCTACGACGGTCCGCTGCTCGAATGTGATAAGTGCGGCGCTGAGATGCAATTAAAGACCGGCAGATTCGGAAAATACTTCGGATGCACATCTGAGGAGTGCAAAAATACGCGCAAGCTGCTCCGAAACGGTGAAGCAGCGCCGCCAAAAATGGACCCGGTGCCCATGCCAGAGTTGGCATGTGTCAAGGTTGATGATACTTATATATTGCGCGACGGCGCCGCTGGGATATTTTTAGCGGCCAGTCAGTTTCCAAAAAACCGTGAAACTCGTGCACCTTATATCGACGAACTGATTCCGCATCAAAATGAAATCGATCCCAAATATGGATATGTGATGCAAGCGCCCGTGACAGATTCGCAGGGACGACGCACATTATTGAAATTTGCCCGTAAGACAAAAGAGCAGTACGTCATTTCAGAAGATGATGGCAAACCCTCAGGTTGGCGCGCAGATTATGTGAATGGTAAATGGTTGGTAGACGAGAAGATTAAGGCGCCACGCAAAGCGAAAGCAAAGCCCAAAGCTAAATCAAAAGCTGCGTCAAAAAAATAGATAATTCATCAGTAAACGGGTCTTAGTGCCACCAAAATAAACAGTTGGTGGCACGGGACTTCGACGTGGCGTTAGTGCCGGAGCACGCCGACTGCAAGTCCCTCAAATGCAAAATCGGTTGTTTTTAGGTCTACTTCAATCGGAGAGTAATCCCTATTTTCCGGCAAGAGTGAAATTTGGTACTTACTGCGACCTTTCTGAAGCCGTTTCACCGTGACTTCATCGTCGATTCTTGCAACGACGATATCACCATTATTGACCTGCTGTGTTCTATGTACCGCCAGTAAATCCCCGTCGAGTATGCCGCACTCGATCATACTGTCGCCGTGGACGGTGAGGAGGTAGTCCGCAGCAGGACTGAAAAAGCTGGGCGGTATCTCGCAGTAGTCTTCGATGTGTTCTTGCGCCAGGATTGGAGAGCCCGCTGCGACTCGCCCTATAATAGGTAGCCCGTCTGTGTCGGGCAGCTTGATACCCCGGGAAGTGCCCGGAATCATTTCGATGGCACCTTTTCTCGCTAATGCCTTTAAGTGTTCTTCTGATGCGTTGGGGCTTTTGAAACCCAGCTCCTGTGCGATGTCAGCTCTGGTAGGTGGATAACCCGTGTCATCAATATAGGCCTTAATAAAATCAAGTACTTCAGTTTGTCTGCTGGTTAACTTGTTCATCGTAGTGCTCGCTGCTGTTTAAAGTGTGTTTTTTAGAAAAACATTGCCAACAACTGTTTTTATATACAGTTACTGGAAGTATATACAGCAGCGGTGGTATGGCAACTGTTTTTTACAGAATTTGTTTTTGGAGATTGCGCAGCTATCAGGCATTGTCCAGGCATT
>CAJXBG010000181.1 GCA_913050215.1 uncultured Gammaproteobacteria bacterium | reverse complement strand
GGTGGTTGTGGATTTCTTAGTTGCGAGACTGCAAGAAAAATAGTGCAGGCCAGCATGATCGTCATTCATATGTGAGATGACACTTGTCGCAGCATCTTCGCTTAAACTTATTTTGCGCTGCGAATGACAAAATCATTTAGCGTTGATTGGATAAATGCCTTCCCCGCGGCTTGGTCATAAACCTCATTGATACCAGAAGTGTAGCCAAACATCTTACCAATCAACGTTTTTCCTTCGTGTTTCTTCTTGATGGAGAAATTGTCGTTGAGTTTGTAGATTCTAGACCATGCTTCAGCCACATCCGCCCAGAATAGTTGTGTCTTGTTCCAATAGGTATCACCAGCAGAAAAATCGAAGTTTACGATACGTTCATATCGGTTGAACCCTGTTTCTCTGGCAAGGACTTGATCGATTTTAGCATTCTCATCAAGGACAACCTTCAAATTCTCTTCTTCATGAACCCAGCCTGAAGGTGTGATGATGTGACGGTTCTTTCCAATCAATACATCGTAATCTTGACGAACACTGAATTCCCTGCGAGGCAGTGGTCGCCAGGTTTCGTTGCTCTGCCAGGATGAGTAGTTAGGCAAGTGAATCCATTGCCCGAGTCCTTCATAGCGAGGTGAGTCGTCTACTTGATACACGGCTTGTGTCCACTGGCCTCTGACTTCGCTCCGTTTTCGTATCTGTTTTGACCAGGATTGGTGACCTTGATAAGTGTGTAGGCTTCGGTCTTGGTACTGCCAATCTTGTCGCCAGTGTTTCACTACCATAGGTTCTGACATGTTGCCATTTTCTAGTTCAACGCGCATGACCAAAATATGTTGCAACGAGATGAATCTTGGTTCATTTGTGACCACATAAACGTATTCTGTGCCCCAAGATTGGTACGGTTGTTTAGGCTCGTAAGGTTGCGTGAAACCAACAGTCTCAAGGAAGTCGAAACTTGCTCGATAAGCCCCTGCCATAGCGAGAATGGCGCGGCGGTCTCTGTCAACTGGCTTGAGATCTGGTTGAGAAATGGCGGACCAGGCTTCGCTAGTTTGTTCGTCAAGTTCTATCGATGCGCCTTTGCTGGTGCCGCCGCGAGGTTTCATGGTGCTGCTATCCTCATAAGGCCAAGCATAGGTGAATTGATGCATTTCAGCCATGGTTCCAGTTGATAGAGTTAGGCAGAAGAGGGTTACCATTCGGATAAAAAGTCGATATTTCATAGGGAGCCATAATTACGAAAACAGAGTCAAGTATAAATGATTTACGTTAAATTTAAATGCGAATAGTAATAATTCTCATTTGCATTTAAAAAATTGTTGAGTTAAGTTGCGCCACTCAAATCATTACTGGAAATAAAAATGCGCATCGTAAATCGGATTATTTCTTCACTACTCATGGTCATTCCAGTGGTGACATCAGCGGCTGAGCTCGAGGCAAGGGTCGATGATGTTATTACTGTGGTGGGCACGCGGACAGAAAGGGCACTTAATGATGTTGCTGCTTCGATTACTGTCAAAACGTCTGATGACATTGAGCGAGAACTGACCCGAAACATTGCCGATCTCGTCAGGTTTGAACCTGGTATCACAGTAGGTGGCACCGGTGACCGTTTTGGTCTTGGCGGATTTAACATCAGAGGAATTGGCGGTAATCGTGTCCTGACCATCGTTGATGGCGTGAGGATATCGGACGAGTTTTCGTTTGGACCTTTCCTGTCAGCTCGTCGTGATTTCGTTGATGTAGATAGCATTTATCAGGCAGAAATCGCTCGGGGCCCTATCTCTTCTCTATACGGTAGTGACGCCCTTGGCGGTGTAGTCGCACTGCGAACCAAAACAGCCGAAGATTATCTCGGTGGTGAATCCACATACGTTGGATTAAAAACAGGTTACAGCAGCAGCGATCAATCTGTGCAAACGGCAGCGACGCTTGCTGCTGGGACTCAATTACTGTCGGCAATGTTAAACGTCAGCCATAGGCAAGGTGAGGAACAGGAAACCTCAGGTCGCAACGATGGCACCGGCCCTACTCGTGAAGAAGCTGATCCTCAAGATACCAAAACGACGAGTATTGTCGTCAAGCTGAATTATCAACCCACTGAAAAACATCGGTTTGAGTTGGGTCTGGATACTTATGACAATGCAACGGATAGTCGCTTACTGTCAGATTACGGAACATTAAGCCGTGGTACTTTGGTAAATAGTCGTGATTCTGAAGACGAAAAAGATAGAACCCGAATGTCTTTGGCCTACAATTTCAGCGGGGTATTGCCTTTCTCAGATGAGATTCAAGTGCTGGCTTACACTCAGGACTCTGAGACTGTGCAATTTACGCTGGAGAATCGCTTGCCGCCTGGCCCGACTTCCGTTGCGCAAAATCGTAGTAGAAACTCGATTTTTGAGCAGCAAATTGATGGAATACTAGTGTCTGCACGCAAGGATATTGAGTTCGGTTCAGTAGTCCATCGTCTCGTGTACGGCTCTGAGTACTATTCAACTGAAAATAAAACCCTTCGAGATGGAGGAACAACTGAGGCGCTAACTGGCGTGACGGTTCGCGAATTCTTTCCGCTGCCGACCAGGGACTTTCCAGTCACTGAGGTAGACCAGTTAGCGTTCTTTGTTCAGGACGAAATCGAATTGATGAACGGACGACTTATCCTGTCTCCGGGCATTCGTTACGATGATTTTGAAGCGAAGGCAACCTCTGATGCAATATACCTGGCAGGCAACCCAGGCATTTCCGCCCCGGAAGATTTCAGCGACTCAGAGGTAACAGCCAAGCTAGGTGTTGTTTATGAGTTCACTTCAGATTTGTCTATCTACGGTAACGTCAGTGAGGGGTTTCGCGCGCCACCATATGATGATGTCAATGTTGGTTTTACTAACTTCATTGGAGGGTATAAAACCATTTCTAATGCTGCATTGGAGTCTGAAACCAGTATCGGTTATGAAATCGGCACGAGATTAAGAGGCGGCTGGGGTAGTGTGAATGTGGCTGTGTTTAAAAATGACTATGAGAACTTTATTGAGTCGTTAGCAACTGCTCCGGCATTTGCAGACTCAGGTGGGATCGACCCCGCAGATGGATTGCTCACTTTTCAATCAGTTAATTTGAGCGAGGTTGAGATCAAGGGTCTAGAATTGTCTGGTGAGTTGTCATTGGCTCCGCTGAATGATTCCCTCGAAGGCAGTGCTTTTAAGTTTGCATTAGCTTACGCGGAGGGTGAAAACATTGCAGCCGCTGAACCTTTAGACTCCATTGAACCGTTATCCGCAGTGTTTGGCCTTACTTATGACGCACCTTCGGGAAAATGGGGCGGTGATTTAGTGTTCAGTTTGGCAAAAGGCAAAGATGCTTCAGATATCAATTCAACCAGCGCTAGGAACGAAACATCCGGTTATGGCTCCTTAGATCTTATGAGTTACCTGCAAGTCAGTGATTCAGTCAGAGTGAACTTCGGACTGTTTAATGTAACTGACAAGCAATATGTTCGCTGGGCCGACACGGCAGGAGTAGGCGCAGATGCGATTGAACGATTCTCCCAACCGGGCATCAATGCTCGCATCGATTTGCGAGTAGAAATCTGATGAGGAGTATTGTTCTTCTGCTTAGTTGCCTGATTGCGCAACAGCTACTAGCTGAAGAGAGTTGTCAGAGAGCTCCAGATCCATCGCGAATTGCTATTGCCGGTGGCAGCATCACAGAAGTGCTGTATTTTCTTGGCGAGGAAGAGCGAATTGTGGCCGTAGATCGCACTTCCAATTTTCCTCAAGCAGCTTTAGACCTGCCTCAAATAGGATACGTGAGAGGGCTCTCTACCGAGGGGCTTTTATCACTAAAGCCAACGCTGGTGTTAGGTGAAGATGACATGGGCCCGCCTGAAGTGTTGGCGCAGCTAACTCAGACTGGCATTGATACTGTGAGAGTGAAAGAGGTCCATACCGCGCAAGGTATTCTCAATAAGGTACGTTGTGTGGCGAACGTGTTGTCGCTTGAAAATGCAGAGTTGGTTGCGGCAGAAGCCAGATTAGTGTCTCAGTTGAACGCGCTTGAATCGGTGACCGTTTCAAAGCAAAGCCCAACTGCTATTTTGGTTTTGATGTTTCAGGAAGGTGCTGCGATTGCAGGGGGTGAGAACACCTCGGCAGATGGCATGCTCAGGATGGCGGGTATCAAGAATGCCCTGGTAGACGTTAAGGGATGGAAACCGCTTTCTGCAGAGAGCCTTATTAAGGCTAATCCTGATTACTTGATCCTAACCGACCGGGCAGTGAGCGCTGCAGGTGGGCTAGATAAAGTTTACCAAACCCCCGGAGTGAGACTGACGAACGCCGGCAAGCATCAGCATCTCGTTCAAATGGACGGGATGTCTATGCTAGGTTTTGGCCCTCGTACATTATCTGCTGCCCTAAGACTGTCTGAAATTACTCAAGAAAAATGATGCGAGCGTGGGTGCTGCCTTCACTGATTGGCGTGAAGTTTAAAAGTGGAAAGTTTGTTGGCTTAGGTGTGTTGCTTGTTGCTTCGTTTGTCGCAGGTCTTTCGCAGGGAGCGGTGTCTATTCCCTTGCTTGGATTAGTGAATGGCTCTGCAACTGAGTTAGAACAAATTGTATTTGCTGAGATAAGAGCACCACGAGTATTTTTAGCAGGATTCGTTGGGGCTTCTTTAGCATTGTCTGGTGCCGTGCTTCAGGGCTTATTTCGAAATCCTTTAGCTGATCCGGGTTTGATTGGAGTCTCTAGCGGTGCAGCCGTAGGAGCAATCTCTATGATCGTATTAGGTGCCGCGCTTTCAATTCCTGATTGGGCAGAAGCTTATGTTATGCCTCTGGCGGCAATGTCCGGAGCCATGGCCGTGACCTTTCTACTTTATAGTTTCGCCAACTATTTTGGGCGTTTTAGCGTAGTGACTATTTTGCTCGTCGGAATTGCACTCAATGCCATGGCGGGGGTGGTCATAGGACTATTTCAATATGTCAGTGATGACGCGCAGCTGCGGACGTTGGTGTTTTGGTTAATGGGTAGTTTTAGTCGTGCGCAATGGGCGAGCGTTTTACCTGCGATAGGCGTGATGGTAGGTGCATCTTTGGTGCTGCTTCGGCAAGTCAAAAACCTGGACCGCCTTCAATTAGGGGAATCGGAAGCCTACTATTTGGGTGTTGATGTTCCTCGCGCGAAACGTCACATGATTTTGTGCTCAGCTGCCGCTGTTGGTGCTGGTGTATCACTAACGGGAATAATAGGTTTTGTTGGCTTGGTAGTGCCGCATCTTGCACGATTGTTCTTAGGCTCAAGTCATCGTCTGACATTAGCAGGATCAGTATTGATTGGTGCTAGCCTAATGATTTTGGCTGATCTTTTGGCTAGAACCGTCATGGTGCCTGAAGAGCTGCCTGTAAGTCTGGTCACCAATGCAATTGGTGCGCCATTCTTTTTGTGGCTCATTGCAAGAGCGGCTAGGTCATGAGTTTAGTCTTGGATCGAGTGAGTTATTCAGTGAAAGACAATATTTTGGTTTCCAAGATGGATCTGAAAGTTTCCCCTGGAGAAGTTTTAGGGATAGTTGGACCCAACGGAGCCGGTAAGTCGACTATTTTGAAGTTGTTGGCAGGAGACTTGCGTCCGCTTGAAGGCGTTGTGATGCTAGAGGGTAATAACATTGAAACCATTACCCCGTTGCAGCTATCGCTGTATCGAAGTTTTATGACTCAGACCGCACACATCGTGTTTGATTTTACGGTTCGTGAAATTGTGGCGATGGGTTGGGTGCAAAATATCGACGCTTTTACCAAATCAAAGGCAATCAAAGAGATCATAGAAGTTTGCGATATTGCCGACCTCAGTGAGCGTAGATTTAACACCCTGTCTGGCGGGGAGCAGCAACGTGTGCAGTTTGCTCGGAACTTACTGCAGCTCTGGCGTCCTTGTGCCTCTTCAAAGCCAAGGTATCTGTTGCTTGATGAACCGACAGCTAGCATGGATATGCGCTATGAGTTGGGGCTGCTAAATCATCTTCGTCAAACCGCAGGTCATTTCATTGGCGTGGTCATTGTGATCCATGATTTGAATTTAGCTGCGCGCTTTATGGATCGTTTGATTTTGATGAATCACGGGGAAGTGATTGCCGAAGGTGCTCCGGAGGTTGTACTTGATCCTAATCGGCTCTCTGATGTTTACCAAACCCCCATTAAGGTCGAGCGGAATGATCTGCTCGACCGTCTACTAGTTCATTCATGAAGGAGGATGTTAGTGTATTTAGCAATGAACCGTTTTCAAATTGCCCTGGGCTTCGAAGAAGGCTTTGAAAAAATCTGGCGTGAAAGAGATACGTTTTTATCGGAAGTGCCAGGATTTAAAACTTTCTCTTTACTCAAAGGTCCAAAAACCGATGAATACGTGTTGTATGCGTCACATACAGTATGGGACTCAGAATCTCATTTTACTGCATGGACTAAGTCTGACGCTTTTCGAAAAGCTCACGGTCAAACCAGTGCGCCGAAAGGAACCTATCTCGGTCACCCGCAGTTAGAAACGTTTGAATCTGTTTTATAACTTTTCCGATTAACATTGGCTCGTGGTTTGACATTAATGAGTAATGCGGCTGATGGTAAGTTATCCTTTAGGGGCTTAGCCTCCGCGGAGAGTGATGAAGGGTAAGGCTGGTTATTTAGGACCTCAACAGGGAGGTCGTACTAGATTTTATTTGAGTACAGAAACGCGCGCTGTGATCGATCTAGCTTTTTTACGATCGAATATTCGTTAAAACTTGACCAAGAAACGCGCCAAAAACCTAAGGGCGTTTGGTCAGGTGTTAACGCATGCTGTTCGTGGTTCGTGGACCGCAACAACACTCGCTGGGAGTTCATAGACTCCCTACTATGAGAAGGGGTGAGACATGCGGTCCAAGGCAGACTTCATGTCTGGTTCTACCTAAGCTATCTTCTAATCCTTATTTTTCAAAAGATTTCCTAAAGCATCCCCTTAACCGCGTTCTCTAACGCACCATCTCGTGGACTTGCGCCCGAATTAAAGTGGCGTACCGTTTTCCCATCGGGGGAAATGAGG
>CAJXBG010000180.1 GCA_913050215.1 uncultured Gammaproteobacteria bacterium | reverse complement strand
CCCAGTGCGAGTTGAAGCGATTGGCTAAATTGAATATCAAAAGAACAATCAGCTGCCCGATCGCCTCGGCGAAATTTTCAGTCGTTAGCGATCTCGGGGCTAAGTCTACGCATATCACATCTGAGTCCAAACAAGCCTGCTTCGGCGACTTACACATCCATACCGCCCTATCAATGGATGCTTTTATGCGCAGTGTCCGTACAACGCCAGTCAACGCCAAACAACGCCTATTGCCACACAAAGGGTGAAGCGATACCTCACCCCGCTGGTTCAACGATTGCAGATAAGGGAAATAAAACATATTTCCTGAAGATCGGTCAGCTATAGTAATTGCTGAAGTGCGGTTAGATGTAAAACCGCGCTGACGTGGTGATCCCTTAGATGAGCAAGGACTGCACGATGTTGATCTGCTGGCATACAGACTGTTGAGTTGATCGCCGAGAAGATTTTTAAGTCGAGCAGGGCGATTTTGACCTAGCTCTTAGTCTTGGACTCATTTGCAACGCAATGAACGGGTCCACGAGGAGAAAACGATGACGGACTTAACCGTGCGACAAATTGACTTTGACCTCGATGAGACCGATTTCATTTGGAATCCGGCAAACCCTGCTTTTTCTGTACTGATGAACCAAATCACGTTTTTTGTGGTGGGCTTTGAAAAGTATATGTGTCGTGTCATGCGCGACGCTGAGGCGAGAATAGCCGACCCTGCGGTAATGGAAGAAGCGGTGGCTTTTCGCCGCCAGGAAGCTATCCACGCACAAAAGCATAATCAGCATGCACGCGGTTTAATTGCACAATACCCTAAACTGCAGAGGGTGCTGGACAAGACGCTGGCTAGTTACGACGAGGTTTATCGGTCGTACCCGCTTGAGTACCATCTGGCATATGCGGGCGGCCTGGAGGCAATTTTCACACCATTTTTTCGTATGATTTTAGATCATCGTGCTGCGCTCTTCGGTGAAGGGGATGCCAATGTCGCTTCTCTGTTCGTCTGGCATTTCTGCGAAGAAATCGAGCATCGAAGCTCGGCCTACGATGTCTATAACCACGTGGTGGGCAGTCATTGGTTCCGCATACGAAATACAGGGGCCTTCCAAAAGCATACCCGCGGCTTATTCGACATGATTAAGGTCGAGTTTGAGAGCATTGTTCGGGATGTGCCTGCAGAGGCTTATAGTGATAATCCTCTGGGGCAGATTCCCGTTTGGGCGCAGCTTCGTTCAGCGCTGGGGGTGCTTGCATCACAATTCCCCTGGCACGATAGTGTTAATCAGCCACTGCCAGAGTACTACGATGAATGGCGTGGAGATTGGCAGGCGGGCAGAGATATGTCACAAATTTATGGCAAAACAACGAGGACAACGTGAGCGAAACAGCACAAACCTTTGTTCAACTCGCGAATCAGCTTGGTGGCTTCCACCCGGATGCTATCGCCAGCTGGGCATTCGTAAAAAGCCCTCTCACACTATCTCACTGGACCATGAACGTCGTAGAGATACTTCTCATCACCGGAGCCTTATGGGGTCTAGGCCACGCCGTCGCCCGCTTTAAAAAAGGTTACGTTATCTATTTAGGGTTTTGGGTTGCTTCAGTAGTATTCATGCTGGCGCTGGAAATCCCGGTCTATTTCCCCGACAAACTTGGTGGCGATGCGACTAGTTTATTTTTCATACACAACGAATTTACGGTGCAGTTCTTTTTTGGCCGAGCGCCGCTGTATATTTTGGCACTGTACCCCGCGGTGATGTATTCATCTTTCGCCCTGGTCATGCAAGCGGGTTTGTTTGAAGGACGCTTTGGCGCGCTGTCAGGCGCAATCGCGGTCGGGTTGGTGCATCATGTTTTTTATGAGGTTTTTGATCATTACGGCCCCCAATACGGATGGTGGTTATGGAACTACGCTAACTTTACCGGATCGCTGGCATCAGTCCCCGTCTCCAGTATGGTCAGCTTCGCCTTCATTGGTCCTATCGCGTTGACTCTGGCAACCCGGTTGTTAGTGACGAGTGACCGCTACGAGCAGGGTGTGAGCCTTAGCCGGACCAGTTCCCGAATCCAGTTTGGAGTGCGAGTAGTGGCCGCTGGATTATTAACGCCCGTCTTCTTCGTATCACTAACTCCGGACTCCTGGTATGGATTGCTGGGTATTGAATTAACGCCACAGCGGGAGGTCGTCACCGCGATTGCCTTACTGGGTTCAGCGTTAATGCTCACGGTACGGAAGTTCTCTCGCATAACTGAATACTCCATGTCTGGACTACTGACCTTTTCTAAAATCTACTTGCTGCTATTTCTTGCTACATTTCTAGCGCTCTGGCTGTACGCACTGCCAGACAATCTATCCGCTGTTGATGGAGTGACCTCGTGGGGATCGCGCGCAGGTTCATTGCCCTATGCGTTGGGATGCATTGTCCTGGGTGTTTTTTTCTTGCTGAGAACTAGAACGGAAGAACAGGGGACCTAGATCGGGAAGATAAGGGAAACAAACTCCAGTTTCTGAAGATCGGTCGAGTAGGGTAACTGCTGATGCAAAATCTCATTGCCTGGGGCAACAACTATTTGGCCGATAGCGCAGGAAGGTAGTTTGTTTTCTTTATGCCCATGTTTAAATCACGGTCTGCCTCTATGGACAAGCATGATGACTATCCTTATTCGAGAAGAACAATTCGGCGACGAAGCAGCTATTTTTAAAATCACTGAAGATGCTTTTCGCGGTAAGCCATACGCGGGGGGTGATGAGCAAATATTGGTTGATCGCTTGCGAGCCCAGAAAGCCCTCGTGTTGTCGCTAGTGGCTGTTGACGATGATAAGCAAGCAGATGCTTCGCGAGCAGAGAAAACCGTCGTCGGTCACATCGCATTTTCAATTGCTATCAACACGGATGGTTCGGCGCCCTGGTTCGCATTTGGGCCGGTCTCTGTTGCCCCTGAAAGGCAAGCCAAAGGCATCGGTACACAATTGATCAACCAAGGGTTAGCGACAATTCAATCCTGGGGCGCATTAGGCTGTATCTTGACCGGTGACCCTAACTATTACTCCCGATTCGGTTTCGCGGTGTCACCTGACTTCTCGCCAGCGAACGAACCTGCCGAGTACTTCCAACTCAAACTGTTATCCAACACAACACCTACCGGAACGTTTTCTTTCCATCCTGCTTTTTACGAATAAAACGTTTTATAAATAGTAGTTTTAGAATCCTTATTAGCCAGGGTTCTGGAAAATAAGGGAATCAAACCACATTTTCTGAAGATCGGTGGTTTAGCGCAGCGAGGCAGTTGAAGCCAATGCTTCTATCCAGAAGCACGCATTGATTATGACAGGCAGGGCAGCAACTCAGTTCTCGATGGGCTGCCAGAAACTATACACCAGCGCGGGTAATACTGAACAAACAGCAGCAAGCAGTAGGACACCGTTGAAACTGCCACCGGCAGCAAGTTGACCAGCAAGCCCAGGGCCGATCATTGAACTCAGTGCAAACACGGCAGGCACCAGCACAACGGCGCGACCTGAAGCATCACTGCGAGCGATACCGGCAACCTGCAAGACACATCCGCAGGTGAACGCAAACTCCCAAATCCATGCGCCTAGTGCGAAGGGTAAAAAACCATCTGCGCCTAACAGGAAAAGCAGCCCCACCAAAACACCGAGCAATACAATCCAGTAGGCCCAGCGTGCATCGGCACGATCACCTATCCAGGCCACGAAAAATGCAGCTGCGCCCCCCAGTAGTTTTAACACGGCAAAAACGATTCCGACTTCAGAACCCGTGAGCTTGAGATTGGCGCCGATACGTTCCAGAAATGCCCATAAAGCTATGTTACCCACCAGGAAAATAAAGAAAATGCTCATGCAGATCCAGGAACGTCGGGGCAGCGCTAACCGCGAGTGTCCTGTTGTTGCTTCATTTTCTTCGCCAATAGCGAGCAACGGACCCTTCGGCACCCAGAGTGCAGATAAGCCTAGTATCCCAACAACAAAAGCCAGAGCCAGAGCGGCTCCGGGATAATGCCATTGAGCGATAATGAGGGGTGGCAGCGCAAATAGTACGGCTGCAGTGATAGAAAGCTCTACTCCCTGACGTGCACCAAATGCGCGGACCTTGTCAGGTAGATCGGCAAGAATTCGCATACCAAGGCAGGTCATGGTTGATGCAAAAAATCCTATGAAGGCCCAGGCCAGGTAGAGCGCCTCTATGTTGGTAAGTTGGGAACTGACCGCGAATGCTCCAGAGGTTCCCAAGGTACTGGCTATGGTCAGGGTTCTCCAGTTCAGACGATTGATCCAGAACGGGGCGCCCAGAGTGCCCAGTAGATAGCCCGCAAAGCAAATGGACCCAATATTGCCAAGTGACCTGCTATCTAGGTAAAAGGAGTCTGCCAGGCTACCGAGCATGACGGGTAGCGAATTAAAGGGCAATCCGCCGATAGTTGACGCGATACTGGCCGCAAGAATAAAAATAAAAATATTTTTTCGGGTGACTGGCAGGTTCATGTGAAACGGACCGCAGTATCTTGGTGGCGAATTACTGATAGTAACGCAGAGCCACGCTGAAATACCATGGTCACGAGTTCCTTGATAAAGATGGTCGCTGGAGGGCAGAAATATTAGCAGGGATTTTCAGTCGATATTTCGAATATCGAAGCAGTCCCGTTGGCTTTGATTTCGTGAGCAACCAAAACTGCTTGACAGTTAATCGTTAGACACGAGCAGGGTTTGTCTGACGATAAGGAAAATAAACCACATTTTCTGAATAACGGTCGACCATGGTCATTGCTGATGTTCAGTCAAATTTAGGGCTCAGTGGCGTGGTGATCCTTTTTCGCTGGGTTGCCAGCCGCCGTCATTTGTCGATATGCGTAATCCAAGTTTTCGGCATGTACATGGCGATATCCATGATATCCAGCACGGTTGCCATCGCCGGTACGAGCTTATCTTCGGCGAAAAACAGATACTCTGGCATCGTCATAATAGAGAAGCAGGGGATGCCGCCTAAAAAACAGGTCCGAGTCTCGCCGTAAAGTGAGATCGCGCCCGGCTTAGTGATCGCGGTGGAGTGCAAGTCGTTGTTCTCGATTATTCGAACAGGTGCTTTTCAACATGCTCGGCGAAACCATAGCCGGCTTCAGCGTAAAGGTTAAAGACGATACAGCCAAGCTTTTCGAGTTCTGCTTGTTCATCAGGGTAGCGCGCTACTACTGCGAGGTTGTTATCGAATCCGAAGGATTTCGCTAATCTAACAACGGTGAGATTTTCCGCGTGATTGCTCAGGCTAACCAAGATTAGGTGCCTTGAAGAAAGATCGGCATGGGCCCAAAAATCATGGTCTGTTGCGTCCGCATGGACACAGTTCAAACCGTCATTTTGCAGATCGATGACCTTGTCGAAGCTTTCTTCAACGCATATCACTTTACCGGGGCCTGTTTCCAAGAAATAGTCGTAGGCACCTGTGCCGATTCGACCCATACCCAAGACAACGATTTCCGCGTTGCCGAGTTCGGCTGGAGCCTCCCGTGGTAGTCGATCTTGTCGCTCCAATTTGTACAGATGTTTGCGGAGTCTATGATAAATTTTGTGCACATTTGCGTTCAGGGGTGTGGCTAGGAAAAATGAAATGGACACAGCTAAGGCTAGTGTTGTTAACCACTCGCTCGATAATCGCCCTTGTTCTGTTGCGATTGCGGCAACGATCAGTCCAAATTCACTGTAGTTAAACAGGGCAAAGCCGGCTAGTAATGCGGTTCGAGCGCGCAGTTTAAAGGCGACAAAAAGTAGGTAATACAGCGCTGGTCTTATGAATATGAGCAGGCTTAATACCAGCGCGACGAAAATCATTTCTTTCGACGGCAAACCGTAAAAACCAATCTGCAGAAAAAAACCGATCAGTAAAAGGTCTTTAATACCCGTTAATGAAGAGTACAGTTCTTTCGATCGATCTGACTGCCCAAGAATAACGCCCGCAACCAAGGCGCCCAAGCCCGCCTTTAGATGCAACGACTCAAACATTTGTGCAATGCCGAGCGCGAAAGCAATGCCGAACAGAAGCACCAGCTCGCCGTGTCCAGCATGGCGTAACAGATACAAACCAATGGGACGAAGTAGCGGTAACAAAAGTAGCGCCAGTGCACTAACACCCGGTGGTGTGTCCGATGTAAAAGCGAGATAAAGCACGGCGAGTATGTCTTGGATGACTAAAATGCCAATCGTCAAATTGGCATGTAGGGATATAGTCTCGCCGCGGTCCTCAAACATTTTTACGGCAAACACGGTACTTGAGAACGATAATGCGAAAGCCAATATCCACGCTGAAGAGATATCGTTTAGGGCCAAAACGGGAAATAACATACCCGCGGCGACAATCACCACCACGGTTAAAGGTACTGCTATTAGAATCTGTAAGGAGGCAACGCCCCAAACCTGTGGCGAGACAAGTTCCTTTAGATTGAGTTTAATACCGATGGTAAATAGCAACAGCAGTATGCCGACGTCGGCAACGGCTTTGATCAACTGAAGATCACCAATGTTCATAGCATGGCAGGCAAAACCTGCAATGAGATAGCCGGGCAGGGAAGGATAGCCAAACCTTCGGAACAATAACCCCGACAGGAAGGCCACAAGAATAATCAGCGGCTCCAAACAAACATCCTCAACAATAATTTGCAGGGGTCTAGCATAAACGAAATCCAATCGTTGAGGTATTTATGCCATTTTAATATTTGTTGCAAAATGCACTCAATTTGACGGCTGTTAAGCAGCTTCAACCAAATGATCCAGCCTTGAACCTTGTTTCTCCGTTCGAATTTGATGCCAAAGCGCTTCGGCGTCTGGGTGTGCTTTGCGTATATGATTCACCGATTGTTTGAGTCTGCCGGCACAATCTTTTTCAGGTAGCGTCTCTCTGATATCGTGCCAAAAATCAATTAACAGATGTCGAACCACTTGCCCCTGAGCCTGCAGAGGATAAGGAAAATAAACCACATAGTCCGAAGAATGGCCATGTTTGGTGGTTGCTGATGTTTATTCAAATTTAGGGCTCTGGAGTGGTGATCCTTTATTTGGTCAATGACTGCCATGCTGCTGATCTACCAGCTTACGCGCAATT
>CAJXBG010000179.1 GCA_913050215.1 uncultured Gammaproteobacteria bacterium | reverse complement strand
GTATATTAATGTCTGCTGAGGTTATCTGAATCGCTCTGGCGATATATCCAAGAGATGTTTTTCTCGGTGTAGCTGGGTGATGATGTTGTTTGATCCACAGATGAGATGACATGTGATATCGGCGAGGGCAGGGGCAGATTGAACCCCGTAACCACCTTGACCTGCTAACCAAAAGAAACCTTCCTGACCTGGTTCATAACCCACAACGAATGTTTTGTCCGAGGCGAATGTTCTTAGTCCTGCCCAGCTATGGTTAATTTTTGATACCTCCAGCTGACTGATTTTTTGTACCCGATCTATCGCGATTGCCAGGTCCATTTCGTCAGGATAAGCATCGCAGGGTTCAAATGGGGTCTCATCGGCTGGTGAAATCAGTAACTGGCCAGCTTCTGGTTTAAAATAGAAGTTCTCATCTACATCGATGACCAAAGGCCAATCGGTAATATCTATTTTAAGCGGCGCATCAATAAGCAGTGCTGAGCGCCTGAAGGGTTTCATTGATAAAGGCGATATACCTGCCATCACAGCCACTTCGTCGGCCCATGCGCCTGCGGCGTTGATGATGGTTGGTGCTGAGTACTCCGCACTTGGGGTCGTAATATGCCAAAGTCCATTCCGCCACTCGATATGCTGTACCTCAGAATCACATATTAGCACTCCGCCGTTAGAACGAAACTGACGCAGGAAACCCTGAACAATGGCATCAACATCAAGGTCGCCACCGGTGCAGTCTAGAGCGCCGCCATAGATCTGGGCGCTATCGATAATTGGCACTCTTTGAACCAGCTCGTCTGCTGAAAGTTCACTTAAGTGACTTGATTTGTTGAGCATGTTTGCCAAGGGTTGTTGTTGAGCGTGGCTTGCGATGAACACGCCATCTCTTGGTTTAAGCAGCGGTACTTCAGTGAAGCCATCCGGGGGTGAACGGTAAAACGCTTCCGACGCCGACGTCAGGTTACGCACGACTTCGTTACCATAAGCCGGCGCAAATACGGCTGCAGATCTTCCCGTTGCGTGATAGCCTGTCGTCGGCTCTTTTTCTAGAATGGTGACATCGCAATATTGCGATAACTGCGCACCTGCGGAAACCCCGGCGATGCCTCCGCCAATAATGATGACTTCTGATTGTTTGGACATTGGTCTTTGACTCCAGGTGATCGCGTCAGTTTGAGTGCGCTATTTCTCTCACGTTAGAATTAATGGCAGTTTCATTTTCTGGCGCGTCATGATTCAACCGGAGGCATGAGTTCAACCGGCAGAGGCGCACGCCTGAAAGATTTTTTTGGCCCGTAGTAGGTTGAAAGATAGTCGAGAATTTTGTCCTCATTTTCACCCAGCTGCCAAAGCCCCTGTTTTTCTTGCATCCAGCGAATCATGGATAGCCACCCCTGACGATCTGCTCTGTTCTGGGTGACTAATTTTAGAGAATGACAGGGAATACAGGTTTGAGAGACGATTTCTGAACCAGCACCAGCTTTCAATTCGTCCGAGGAAACGGCGTAATCGGTCATTGCTGATGCGAGTAAAATGAAGATCAACCGCGGGGCCAGATGTTTCACGCAGTCACCCTGACAGCGACTCTGTGGCATGCGTTGTTAAGGTAGCCGCGTGGATTCCAACCGGGAACAACCATGGGCTGCTGACGACCCTGATCGTCTGTTGCCCGCGCCCACACCTCGAAGTAACCCTGTTCGGGAAATGTTATCTGTGTGCGCCAGTTTTGCCATGCGAGCCTGTTAGCGGGTTTTGATAGTTGTACTTTTTGCCAGGTCTGTCCAAAGTCAATTGAGACCTCCAGCTGGGTCACGCCGTTGTCGCCTGCCCATGCATGGCCTGAGAGCGGTAAAGGGTCGGTGAGCCCGTGAACAATACCGGACCTAGGCGATGTGATGAGTGATTTTACCGGCATGGATTCTATGACACACATGTCTGAGGCGGCAACTTCTGTTCCCGCGGCAACAGGCTTGCAGGGCACGCGATATGAAAAACCACCCATCTTGGGTCCGTCGTGCTCTCTGTTTCTGACAACAATTTTCTCTAACCACTTTCCTGAGGTAGAAGCCGGCCAGCCGCCAAAAACCAAACGAAGTGGATAACCATTCATCAAAGGTAAGTCTTCGCCATTAATAGCCCATGCGATGAGAGACTCATCCTCCATGGCTTTTAGTATGGGTACGCCTCGGCTGATGGGCTTTTTGGCAGGGTCTCCCGAGAGGTGGGTATCTTTACCATAATAACCAATGTACACAGCATCATCTTTTACACCCGCGGCGTTCAATACGTCCCGTAATCGAACCCCGGTCCAGCTTGGGCAGCCGACAGCCCCAGTACTCCATTGGTTCCCGCGCGCTGGGGGATTGAATTCCGATCGGCCGTTGCCGCCGCATTCCAGGACTAGCTGGTAGGTGTGGTGTTTAAATCTGCTTTTCAGGTCGTTCAGGTCGAGGATCATTTTTCTCTTAACCGATTCCCCCTCGATCGTCAGTTGCCATGTGTCAGCATTAACATCTGTCGGTGGAATACCGTTGTTACGGACAAATAGTCGCATCGCCGAAGTAATATCTTCGTCCAGTAGGTGTGCGGGGGTTTCCGCATTTACCGGGCGGTCATTCAAGATTGTTAGGCCAGTATGTTTCCCCTCAACAAAAAACTGTTTGACGACACCGCTAACTTTCCCCGCAACTTGCTCGGCAAATAGTGATGGTGCCGACAGTAAACTGCTCATGCCTGCGGTGAATTGCGTTAGGTTTCGGAGGAATGTTCGTCGACTTTTGTTCGCCCCGCGATGTTGTTTTTCCATACTTATCCTGCCTATCTAAATATTTCAGCAAAGGCTCAAGCCTGGTGACTAGTCACCAGGTCTCGGACCTTACCCGGCGTTGTCCGCTCAGTTTAACGACCGTTGCAGCGGTGCGCCAGACAATCGTGTGGGGCAAATTGACGAAAGCAGATGCCATTTCTGATAGTGTACCTCTATCGGACGCCTTTCAGATGGCAGACTTGATATGTCGATTAATACGCCCGACAAGATCAGATAGTTGAGGTAAGCACTTATGATTGAATTGTATACTTGGCCGACACCAAACGGCCGCAAAATATCGATAGCGCTAGAGGAGTTTGAGCTGGAATATAACCCTCACGCAATCAATATTGGTAAGGATGAGCAGTATGACCCAGCGTTCCTGAAAATCAGTCCCAATAACAAGATTCCGGCCATTATCGATAAGGCGACGGGGCGTTCTATGATGGAATCTGGCGCTATCTTGTTGTACCTAGCGGAGACCTACGACAAATTTATGGGTGATGATCGGTATGAAACGCTTGAGTGGTTGATGTTTCAGATGGGTGGTCTGGGACCGATGCTGGGCCAAGCGCATCATTTTCTTCATTATAATCCGGGTAAGGCGCCCTATGCGGACGAACGTTATAGGGCTGAAGCCAGACGTTTATACGGTGTTCTCAACAAACGCCTGTCCGATAAGGAATACCTTTCGGGCAGCTATTCAATAGCAGATATGGCGACTTGGCCCTGGATATCGCGTTATGAATGGCAGGATATTGATTGGCAAGACTACCCATCGCTCAAGGAGTGGTATGTCAAAATTGCGCAACGAGCCCCCGTGCAACGCGGGTACAAGGTACCGATAGAGATGAATGCGATCCCGATGCCGGATTGATACTAGGTAGCCCACTCAATGGCAACGTTCAGTGTTGATGGTCCGCCGAGCTGACCGAATTCATTTTCGCTGCCAGGCTTTAGTTTGATGCCGTTCATATGTTTGATCATTGAGGCAGCGACAATTTGGCCTTCAAGGCGAGCGAGGTGTGCACCCAAGCAATTGTGAATGCCGAAACCAAATGCTAAATGTGGATTTGGATTTCGATCAATCTTGAATTTCTCCGGCTCATCAAAAACCGATTCATCCCGGTTTGCGCAAGCGATCATCGGAAGAAGCATTTCATTTGCAGGTATCGTAACCCCAGCAACTTCTACATCGCGCGTTGTTTTACGGATAGTGACTGAGAAAGGTGAATGTACCCTGAGGGTTTCTTCGACGAACGTCGGAATCAGCGCCGGGTTATCTTTCAACTCCGCAAAGGTGTCAGGCATATCATTGAAAACTCTGACGATGCCCGTGATGAGTCCAGTAGTGGTCTCATTGCCCGCAATCAGTAGCAGACGACAAAAACTTAGAAGCTCCTCATTACTCAGCTTGCCATCCTCGGTTTCTGTAGCGATAAGGCGGCTAAGCAGATTATCTCTCGGTGTATCGCGCAGCGCAGCAATGCGTCCTAGAAAGTATTTATCCATCTGTTCACTGGCGGCGCTTGCCTCCGGGCTCGGATTTGCAAGCAGAATCTCGCCGATATTGCTGAAAATGGTATCTGACCACTCTTTGAACTTACGAATATCCCCGTCTTCAACACCGAGCATGTAGGCAATAACGGTGACGGGCAGAGGTGCAGCCAGTGCTTCGACCAGTTCTGCTTCCTCCGACTGTTTCATGGCTTGCATGAGATCTTCACAGCGTTGCTCTATTAGCCTCCGCTGGCTTTCAATATGCCCCGGCTTAAACGCATAGCTAACCAGTTTTCTCAGGCGATTGTGAATCGGCGGATCACTGAACAACATGCTTGGCGTGGTACGTTCTTCTTCGGGCACCAGAGACACATCAGAGGAGTAAGTTGCATTGTCCTTGAGTACCTGCTGGACATCTTTATGTCTGGCGACCTGCCAAGCCCCATCGGGTTCCTTATAAACCGGCCTGTTAGCTCTTTGATCGCGGTATGTCTCGTAGATATCTGGTTGCGTGGTGTCGCTCATGTTTGTGCCGTGGAAGTCCGTGAATGCGAAAGTTAGCTGCGTTAATTAACGGGTCGCTGTAAGCGTAATATTGGGTAGCGAAGGTATAAAATCAAGTCCTGAATCGGCAACCTCCTAGATAGCAGTCCTTATAGCCTGACATTATATGCTTCTCGAGTGTTCTGGAAGTGCTCAAATGGGAACTTGATTGGAACAGCTTCGAGTGCTGCCAGCAGCATTATGAAAAGTGCCTCCCATCACGCGCAGGATCTGGTTAGCCGTGTGCAGGGGCTTGAT
This sequence comes from uncultured Gammaproteobacteria bacterium, assembly GCA_913050215.1. Lineage (GTDB taxonomy): Bacteria > Pseudomonadota > Gammaproteobacteria > Pseudomonadales > Azotimanducaceae > UBA4582. Next base: position 2,010 of record CAJXBG010000179.1, on the reverse strand, counting down.
TGATTAAGGTGAAAAAGAGTTTCGGCGATAGTTAAGTTCGTTGGAGACGAAAATATGAACTACCCAGACGAGGTTATGCTAACCAGCCAGACAATCGCTTGGGAGTAAAGCATTGAAGGGCAGAGTAGTCGGCCTGTATCCGTTTCTTTAAGAGAAGTGGTACCATCCGGCTCCGCAATAATCAAAGCTATCATGAGCCGTTCACGAAGGAGGCCAAATGCCAATTAGTAAAGAAATTCACCTAAAATCTCGCCCGAAAGGTTTACCCACGGCAGACAATTTTGAGTTTGTCGACGTCGATATCCCTGATCCCGGTGAAAACGAAGTACTGGTTCAGAATATCTACATGTCCGTAGATCCTTATATGCGAGGTCGAATGCGTGAAGATTTTGCGCTAGACCAGGTACTGGCTGGGGGTGCTGTTGGTAAAGTCGTGGCCTCGAACAATCCGGGTTTTGCGGTTGGTGACTACGTCAGTAACTTCTCTGGCTGGCGAGAATATTTGACTTCTGCGGGTTCAGATTTAAGCAAGGTGGATATTTCGCTTGCGCCACTCAGCAGTTACCTCGGCGTCATGGGTATGCCTGGTCTCACAGCTTATGGTGGGTTACTGGTCACCGGCGAACTGAAAGATGGCGAAACAGTATTTGTTTCCGCCGCTTCCGGTGCCGTGGGCAGTGTTGTTGGACAGATCGCCAAGGTGAAGGGGTGTACTGTTATCGGCAGTGCTGGTTCAGATGATAAGGTCGAGCAATTAACTGGCGAATTTGGGTTTGATCATGCTTTTAACTACAAAACCGCCAATCCTCTCGCTGAGCTTCGTAAAGCTGCACCGGCAGGCATTGATGTCTACTTTGAGAATGTCGGTGGTATTCAGCTCGAGGCTGCGCTCACCCACATGAAAATCAATGGTCGTATTCCCATTTGCGGCATGATCTCAACCTACAACGATGACGGAACGCCGTCTCCTGGGCCTCGTAACTTGACGGAAACGATTTATAAATTCATTACGATGAAGGGTTTTGTTGTGTCGGCATTTGCCGCTCAGCAACCGCAGTTTGTTCAGGATATGTCGGGTTGGATAAAATCCGGAAAAATGAAATATCATGAAACGATATTTGAGGGTATTGAGAATGCACCTGCGGCGTTTATCGGTTTGTTCGATGGTACTAACAACGGTAAGATGTTGGTGAAACTTGCGCAGGAATAGAGGCATTTGATACGAAAAAGAGTCGGCCTTGAGAGGTGTCCGGCTCTTTTCATTTTTTTGCTCGTATTCAGCCCGAATTGGGCCTGCACAAACGTCCACTGGTTTCTATCTCCATTCTGCTTTCTCAGGCACCCCTGAAATTTCCCTTGCGACTGCAAACCGAAGTTGCTGACGTAAATAACGCGCGCTGCCCTAGCAATGATCTGTGAGTGATGAATGTTCGGTTGCCAGCGACTTATAAACACCATACCCTGCGCTCATGTTTTTTAATCAAAGAGAATTTGTTACTGAAGCAAAGCAGTTGATGAAGCTGGGTGTGCCCATGGTCGCCACGCAGCTTTTTATCATGGGTATGGGATTCGTCGATACGGTAATGGCTGGACGCTATAGCTCTGAAGATCTCGCGGGTGTGACCATGGGTGGCAACGTTTTGTGGCCACTGTTTATGTTTTCCTCGGGGTTAACCATGGCACTGGTGCCGATTGTTGCTCAGCTTCGTGGCGCAAACAAGGTCACCGATGTGGGCGAGAAAGCCCGACAGGGCTTGTGGGTAGCCTTCGTGATGAGCTTTGTTGTGGTCGGTATGATGTTGAATGCAGAGCCTTTTTTTATTTGGCTCGGTGTTGATGCCGCCGTGATCCGGATCGCTGTTGATTATTTGTATGCCTGTGCTTGGGGTGTGCCTCCTGTCATGATTTATGTCTCACTCCGTTTCGTCGCGGAAGGATTAGGCCACACGAAACCGCCCATGATGATTGCCGCAGGTGCCCTTACGATAAACATACCGATTAACTACATAT
>CAJXBG010000178.1 GCA_913050215.1 uncultured Gammaproteobacteria bacterium | reverse complement strand
AAAACTCGCATACTCAACCCGGCACCCTCGCAAAAAGCGATTGCATTGATGAAAACAGGGCTCACAAAACGTCTACCACAGCTGTCAGCATTACCGATAGAGGAAGCCTGGGCCGGCATGATTGATGTCACCCCTGATGTTGTACCTGTGATGGATGAGATCTCTGGTTACCCTGGATTGTTTCTCGCGACGGGGTTTAGCGGGCACGGATTTGGTATTGGCCCCGGCGCAGGTAAAGTCATGGCCAATATGGTGATGGGCAACAGCGCTATGCACAACCTTGAGCGGTTTCGCATGTCACGATTTTCTGACGGTTCAAATATGTCGCCCGGACCAGGGCTTTAGCGCTCAACCATCCTGCGCGTTTTCACCTCATGGTCTCGCGCTACGCGCATCGGGCAACGATTAGGTGCCTGCATGTCCTTTGGAGTTAGACAAATATCGATTCAACAGCTGTTATGCCACGCAATGCGTATTTGCGCTACTCATCTGAATCAACTCTAAATCTGACACGATAGTTGTGGCATATCTTCCTTGGTCTAAAGCCGTCGGAAGCCGGTGTGGGCAGCTCCGTTAGACGATGTTTAAGATGCGAGAGCAAAATTTAGTCATGAGGCGCGCAGTTAGTGCTTTACTCCAACCACCACAATTCCCTATTCTCAACTCATCAGCAATTTAATTGATGGAGATAACAATGGGAAAGTACGACGATAGCGAGTTTCAGGGCAAAGTAGCAGTCATCACCGGCGCTGGCGGCGGTTTAGGTCGTTCCCATGCGCTGGAATACGCCAAGCGTGGTGCCAAGATTGTCGTTAATGACCTCGGTGGCAGTGTAGATGGCACTGGCGCTGGTGATGCGGCTGATGCCGTTGTCGAGGAAATTAAGGCCATGGGCGGTGAAGCTATCGCTAACAAAGCTTCAGTTTCAGATCGTGCGGGTGCAAAAAGTATCATCGATGATTGCATGAATGCCTTTGGCCGCATCGATATCCTTGTGAACAACGCCGGTATTCTTCGAGATCGCTCCTTCAAAAAAATGTCTCTAGACGAGTGGGATATTGTATTAAACGTTCACCTTAACGGCACAGCCTATGTCACTCACGCTGCCTGGCCAATCATGAATGAGCAGAAGTATGGGCGCATTGTGTTGACCAGCTCCGGCTCGGGCATTTACGGTAATTTTGGTCAGGCAAACTATGGTGCTGCCAAGATGGGTATGCTGGGCTTGATGAATGTGTTGGCACTTGAAGGGGCGCGAAACAATATTCGGACCAATGTGCTGGCACCTGGCGCCGCCACTAGAATGATATCAACTATTCCCGGCCGCGATATCGACCCTAACGATCCTCCTCCGGAATCATCGCCCAGTCTTGTTAGTCCGGCAGTATTGTTTATGACCTCCGAAAACGCACCTAATGCAGCGGTGATTAACGCTTCGGGCGGGAAATACTCGCGCGCGCAAATGTATGTGAACAAACCGATTAACTTGGGTGTGGGTACCGAGTTCGAAGATTTGCAGGCTGAAGCAGAAACGCTGATGGATTTGAGCAGCGCGAAACCTCGCGAAACGGGTCGTCAGTCGTAGCGGACAAGGGACCAGTCATATGCGGCAGCCCAAACTAGGCTGCCGTATCACTTTGCCGCGCGGCTACTCGTTGTTAGAACGCAAATTGATCTATCCGACTCTTTGCCTGAGAGAGGCCTTTTCCGCGAACCATCGTTGGGTCCAGCCATTCCGCCACGGCTTTCTGAACGTAAGTATGCTCGAATACTCTCTCACTAAGGTCAGCTTGATCAACCCATTCCCCCTCATGATAGGCAACGGGGAAACCATTGGCGTTCATCGGGTATGCATACACCCGGCATAGCACCTCGCCTTCATCGTAATCGCCGACATAACTCACCCACGGGGTTTCCAGACGGATTTGTTTCAGAATATTTGTCTGGAGTGAGCCAACGTAATTGCCGATGTCCCAGTCGGGTATCGCATCTTCAAAGTAGACGGGGCCGCCGGGCAACGATAACTTGTTATCGTCTTTGACGAAAAAGAATTGTAATTTGTCGTCAAATGTCCGCTGGAGCAAAAGTCGGGTTGTCCCTACTGGCTTGTTACTATGCACAGCAATCAGCTCTTTACCCGCGTCAGACATCAAATTGTAGACTTCGTCAGAAAAAACATAGTAGCCCGTGGCAGGCGGATAGTGCTTCGCCGCATATTTGTTAAATAGTCCTCGACGATGAATCTCGGAATTATTGCCCGCAGCACGATGCCATAAATGCATATTCATGAATAGCAAATCGCCGCGCTTGAGCTCTGGATCTATAAAGTCTTCCTCACGGGGGCGTATTGCTTCATTAATATGAAGCACACCTTCGCCTCTGTTTACCTGTCTGTCCAGGTGATGTGATCCCGGCGCGACAAAAAGTTGACCGCAAGATTCATCATAGTCGCACATGGGAATAATCGTAAACAGCCATTCCAGCGAGGACCCCACAGGTCGCCACCGTTTGTAGTCGTGATGAGCAGGAATGCCTTTACCGCCAGGGGTCCTGTCGTACATCACATAAGCGGTTAAATGAACATCGTCTTTAAGCAGTTCTTTCGCGCCTGCTACAACCCGAGGGTGCTCGGCAAAGTGAACAAAGCCAGGATCAGACCATGAACTTTTTGCCAGAGTGTAGCGTCCTGGCTCTGGCCAGTTACCCACAAGCTTGCCATCATCCGACGGCGGGTTACGGTCGGCAACCGCGTCAAGCGCTGACATCTCTGCATCGCTAAACTGATTGCGCAGAATCAGATATCCGTCACGCTCATATTGCTCAAATTGCGCTGCACTTAACATCTTCATGTCTCCGTTATTAATCAACAGAACCTATTGCGGCAGGCTCATCCAGCACTTATCGGCCCGTTAGTGACTGAGCTTGGCTCAGCTACACTGGATCAAGCACGACTACCGGAATCTGACGATCCGTTGCTTTCTTGTAATCAGTATAGGGAGAATATATCTCGACCATCTGGTCCCAAATTTTCTCCCGCTCCTCACCATCGGGGATGATTCGAGCACGCACATTCACGCTCTTTTCACCTACCTGAATATGACATTCAGGATTCGACATCAGGTTTTCGAACCAGCTTGGATGGACCGGTGCTCCGCCCTTCGATGCAATAATGACGTGACTATCCCCGAGCTCACCATAGATCAGTGGTAGCGCCCTGGGTTCACCTGACTTGCGCCCAGTGGTCGTGAGTAACAACGTCGGTAATATTCCCGGGCCACCTAGTGGCGTCGAGTCCCACATGTGCGCCTTTTCGGGGTCAGATTGATAGAGCGCGATGTGCTCTGCTATCCACGGTACGTCTGCTGGACTGGCCATAATATATTCCTAAATTTTTTGAGACTTTGATGAATTTGTTTCTTATCTGGTCATGCCTGATTTGCGAAGTGTATTTTGGATCGGTTTGTATTTGCTTATCCACATGAGCCAGATTCGTACGACTCTACCATATCCCGTTAAGCCGGAGCTGCACAGCCCCCGCCACATCTCACCACTCCGGCCTTAAATCCTAGCCACAGGCCAAAGACGCGCAGCACTCAAGATAGAACTGATATTTTAACTTCGGACGACCTCACCTTCTCTTAACGTGCGTATCTCGTCCTGATCAAGTCCAAGTTCGTCAAGCACCTGCTCGGTATGTTCTCCAATTTCGGGGGCACCTACCGGCGTTCTTTGCGAGACAGTAGAGAGCCTGAATGGCGTGGCAAAGGTTCTATCACAATGAGGTTTACCCGAGTCGTAAGGGATGATTACCTCGTTCTCAATGAGTTGTTCGTCTTCGATCACTTCAGTGTTTTTCGCAATCAATTCATGCACGATACCGGTTTCATCCAGCCTGGCGAGCATCTCCTTGGTTTCAAATTTTAGAAATGCAGATGCAATTCGCTGCCTAGCCATGATTCGATTTTTGAACAACGGCCGGACAGAGCGCATTTCAGGTTCTTCTAACCACTCTTCGTGCTCCAGCACCTTCACGAGTTTTGGGTAGTCTCGTTTCATATTTTGCAGTGCCAGCAAAATGTAGCGGCCATCTTTTGTTTCGTAGACATTCGAGAGCGGATTCGACCAGTCTTCTTTATCGCGGCGTTCCGCCGCGTCTTCACCTGCGACAGTGCCCTGCAAATGCAGACCATTCGCCCAGGTTCCTGTTGCTGCCAGTGACGTTGTCACCATACAACCTTCCCCAGTTCGGTCTCGTTGATACAACGCGGAGACAATCCCTGCGTATAAGGTCATTGCTGTTGCATGATCTCCCACGCCGCCTGCGGGTGTTGTTGGTGGCTGACCTTTATTGCGCATCGTATTTAAAATGCCCGTTCGGGCGAACCAACCGGTCAGATCAAATGCTCGGCGATTCGCATCTGCCCCTTTGTTGCCAAAAGCAGTAATCTGGGCAAAGACAAGGCGAGGATTAATCGCCTTCAGCGTGTCCCATTCAAGATTGAACTTAGCCAGTTGGCTCGAGCTGAAATTCACAACAAGCACATCAGCCGATTCAATCAATCGAATCAACAACTGATATCCCTCAGGCTTGTTGATGTCCAAAGAAACACTTCGCTTATTTCTATTGGTCAGCTGCCAGGACCATTCTGAAGGATGACCACCTGAAATTCCCCGGTGCCCATCGCCCGACAGAGGCTCTATCTTGATCACGTCTGCACCGTAGTCTGCCATGATCGTTGCGGCACAGGGCCCCGCAAGAAACGATGCTGCATCAACTACTTTCACACCTTTGAACAACCCTTCCATTTTCTTTCCCCGGATCTGAATTTTTATCTTCGTTGAGGTTACTCTATCAAAAACCGGACAAAAATAGCCACGACATCACGCTGAATAACAGCGACAGAGACCACCACCAGTTGAGTGGGCGACGAAACCCTTGCATTTCGTCGATGCCCGGATCTTTGAGCATTGCGCATGTTCAGGAGTTTGGGCTAGTCGAGGGGAGCGTGCAGGTGCGTTTGTTCGGTGATGATGCCGCCCCGATTGCCGGGTTCGACGGAGCCGTATCTTGATTGAAAGCAGATGGGTAGCGGTCTGTCACCTTCAAGAGACAGCCACAGCCTTAGCAGGTGCCTTCGGTTCTCCGGCTCAGGCCAGTCAACAAACGCTTCTCGGTCATGCAGCTGAGAATGGTTATAAACAAATTGCATATCGCCGGGTTGAAGCTGCATGACCATGTGTAGTTCGGGATCATTAGCAAGCGCATCGAAATAGTCCAGCGCCTCAATTTGTTCGTTGGTCAATTTTGGCGCATCAGAGAAGCGCTGAGCACTGTCAATATACTGGCGTTGGTACTGCACTGTTAGCAATTCTTGGTACCAGCTAAGCACGGGTATTTCGAAATAAGCCTTTTCTCCGGGCGGTATTTCTCCGCGTCGATCAGTCGCGACAATATCAAACATCTGTGGCACAAGGTCGGGGCGTTTTCGTTGCATTTCGTTGAACAAAGTCTCTGCACTCACCAACAGTGATTGGCCTCCAGACCTTGCGCTTTTGAGACACAACAAACCCACCACATCGGTAGAATCTGTGTGAAAAGTCTGACGTGCCGAGGTTTGATAAATCCGCGCATTCGGGTCAGAGACATCGGCACCAATGTCACGCACATGACCTAGGATGTGCCCTCCGGCATTTTGCGACCTTGCGCTGCCTAAGTGGGCACCAATCCCGCAAAAAATAGCCGCCGCTGTCTTCTGGGAGTAACCATCGGTGGGCAGCCCGCGTATTACCTCAACACCGATCCCCTGAAGCAGTTTTTCTCTAAGTTTGGCAAGATGATGACCGAAGTGATCAAGGGGGAAATCGGATTTCGTCATTTCACCGATGTCTCGACCTGAATCCAGATAATGGCTCGCCGCCTGTTCGAGGTCCGCTACATCTTCATCCGCCAATGTATAGAGCCATTGATCAGGCTGGATAGCCAACTCGCTACCCACCCAAGCAGAGGGTCTGTCAATATAGTTTGGAAGCGCTTCAGCTTTAGGTTCCAATACGTTGCTCCTAATTTCGTCGCCGCTGGAAATTTGTACCACGCGACTAAATTGTATCTTTATTTATCCAAACTTTCCCAAGGCTACGTCTCTCATGCATTTCATAGGAGCACGGCATAAGGCCTATCAAACTGGTGAATCGTTAAGGATTTCAACGCTGATTTCGGGCGCTTGGCACCCTGTATCGTCACCATTTTGACGAGATTGGCGCTATACTCCTGCGTTTTCGAAAAGTGAACCCCTATGACTGATTTAGACGGCCCAAGCGAACGCCCATCCAAAAGACATGGAGAGGAAGCTGAATTTGAAATATTCGGCCGTAAATTAGCCGCAAAACTGTGGGGAAACCCCGATGGATACCCCACCCTGGCACTCCACGGTTGGCTGGACAATGCAAACACTTTCGAGCGTCTTGCACCGCGGTTGACTGAGCTGAATATCATTGCGCTGGACCTCGCGGGCCACGGCAAATCTGATCACCGTGCTCCCGGCGTACAGTATCACCACAGCGACTACATGCTAGATATCATGTCAGTTGTGGAGCGATTGAACTTGGAAAAATTCAACTTGATCGGGCACTCCATGGGTGGACAAATCTCCAGCGTCATCGCGGCTACGTTCCCAGAGCGCGTTAATCGGGCGTTTATGATTGACGGGTTCGCCGCGGAGGGGACGTATTCAGATGAGGATCGCGTCGCCGGAAACCGACAGGCAATGGAAAAGATGTTGACCGGTCACACGCGTCCAGCCAAGGTATTCGAAAACACTGAGGCAATGGCACTTAGGGTAACCGAGGCGACTGATCAAACACTTGATGCTGCGAAAATTCTGATAGCCAGAGGACATCAGGTAGTTGACGGTGGCGTCTCGTGGCGCACTGATCCACGCATCCGTTATCCTTCCTCAAATCGCTACACGCGAAATCAACTCAACATTATGCTCAAACAGTGTACATCTCCTGCTTTTCTAGTTGTCGCAGAACAAGGAGATAGCTGGTATCAAGGTGAGATCAACGTCTCGGAACAACATCACCCTGACTTGACGGTTGTTCGTATACCCGGACCCCATCACATTCA
>CAJXBG010000177.1 GCA_913050215.1 uncultured Gammaproteobacteria bacterium | reverse complement strand
AAAACCGCTGATGGCTCTGGCGGCGGACTATAGCAGAATATGGAGACGAAATAAGGGCCAAATCACTGAAAAAGTTGGATTAATTGCGTCACTATGGTATAAAGCGCGCCGGCTCGGGGAACGAGTCGAAACAAACTAAAAATTCTCACACACACCGTCACATAGTTCGGGTGCTCTTAATCTGCGATGGGAAGTCCGGAAAAAGAGTTGGATTATGGGGTATGTGGAGGCTTAACCCAAACTCACAATTGAGGTAATTATGGCTAGCGTATCTATGAGTGCACTGCTAGAAGCAGGTGCACATTTTGGTCACCAGACCAGGTATTGGAATCCGAAAATGAAAGAATTCATTTTTGGAGCCAGGAACAACATTCACATCATCAATCTCGAGCAAACCGTCCCTGCGCTTAATGAAGCGCTAGGGTATATCGGCTCGACAGCATCCAAGCGTAACAAAGTGCTGTTTGTAGGCACTAAACGGAGTGCTGGCAAGGTTGTCCGCGAACAGGCAAGCCGCTGTGGCATGCCATACGTTGATAAGCGTTGGTTGGGTGGCATGCTCACCAACTACAAGACAATCAGACAGTCTATCCGCCGACTCCGCGATCTCGAAAGCCAAAAGAAAGATGGTACTTTCGAGAAACTCACCAAAAAAGAAGCCCTATCCCGTCAGAGAGATCTCGACAAGCTCGAGAACAGTCTAGGTGGCATTAAAGATATGGGTGGTCTTCCTGATATTATATTTGTGATCGACGTTGATCATGAAAGAATCGCCATCACCGAAGCGAATAAACTCGGCATTCCCGTGGTTGGAATTGTGGACACAAACAGCAATCCAGCGGGCGTCGACTACGTGATTCCTGGTAACGATGATGCTATTCGTTCAATTCGATTATTTGTTGAAGCGGTTGCCGATGCTGTCATCGAAGGAAAAAGCGAGTTTGAAGGTCCTGGTGCGGCAAATGAGTTTGTTGAAGTGACGGCAACTGAAGAAGCCTCTGCTGAAGAAGCGGCATCAAGCGACCCAGCGCCCGAAGCTACGACAGAAGAAGCTGCGACAGAAGAAGCGGCAACGGAAGAAGCGGCAACGGAAGAAGCGGCAGCAGAAGAAGCACCTAAGGCTGAGTAATACTCACCGGGTTAGCAGCCTCAGATTTGTAGTATTCCCAACAGCAATACAGCGCAAAAGGGCGTATCTCAAATTTGAGGCAATGCTTCGACAGCTTGCTTAGATTCAGGCAAACTTTTTCAAAAACGAATCCCCGTCGGCGGTGGAATTGTGTGCGTCAGTATTTTCCTGAGCACAAGCACCGAGGCCGGCTATAAAATCAGATAGAAAGAACCGAACAGGAGAAATCAAGATGGCTGCGATTACAGCTGCAATGGTTAAAGATCTAAGAGAGCGTACAGGTCTCGGCATGATGGATTGTAAGAAAGCATTGGTTGAGGCTGAAGGCGATGCCGAGCTGGCGATAGAAAATTTGCGCAAGTCGAGTGGCATGAAAGCGGCTAAAAAAGCTGGGCGAACCGCGGCTGATGGTAAGATTAGTCTTAAAGTCGAAGGCGATACAGGCGTATTGGTAGAAGTGAACTGCGAAACCGATTTTGCGGCAAAAGATAGCAATTTTCTGGAATTTGTCTCGGCGGTAACTGACGCTGCATTCTCCAGCAAATCTGCTGATGTCCAGACTCTGCTCGATAACGGTTTTGAAAAAACACGCGAAGAGCTGGTGCAAAAAATTGGTGAAAACGTTTCCATCAGAAGAATTGAAGTCGTTGAAGGCGCTGTAACGCCATACCTGCACACAACCGGTAAGATTGGTGTGCTTGTTGTATTGGAAGGGGGCAACGAAGAACTTGGCAAGGATGTTGCCATGCATATTGCCGCTGCTGATCCGCAGCCACAGTATGTGAATACAGCTGACGTGCCTGAAGCAGTTATCGCTGCGGAGAAAGACATCTATGTTGCTCAGGCAGCGGAAAGCGGCAAACCCCCTGAAATTATAGAAAAAATGGTGGGTGGCCGCGTTAAGAAATTTCTTTCCGAAATCAGTTTGGTTGAACAGCCTTTTGTGAAGGATCCGGACACCAGAATTGGCGGGTTACTGAAGAAAGAAGGCGCATCTGTGGTGAAATTTGTGCGCTTCCAAGTCGGTGAAGGTATCGAAGTCGAAGAAGTTGATTTTGCCGCCGAAGTTGCAAGCCAGTTAGGTCAGTAAGCATTTTTCAAAGGAAGTAACCCGCAATAAGAGCAGACATCACACAGGGATAACAATATGGCGACCAAACACTCTTCACCCTACCAGCGAATATTACTGAAACTGAGTGGTGAAGCGCTGGGTGTTGGCGGGGTTGGAATTGATCCGAAGGTGCTGGACCGTATGGCACTGGAAATCGGTCAGTTGGTTGGTATCGGAATTCAGGTGGGTCTTGTGATAGGCGGCGGTAATTTGTTTCGTGGCGCTGCGCTCAGTGCCGCGGGACTTGACCGGGTAACCGGTGATCACATGGGTATGTTAGCCACCGTGATGAACGCACTCGCCATGCGTGATGCATTGGAACGTGCAAATATTCACACCGTGGTGATGTCCTCGATTCCCATGAGCGGCGTAGTTGAGCACTATGACCGTCGGCGCGCCATCCGAAACCTTGAAGGCGGCGACGTGGTGTTGTTCGCTGCTGGCACAGGCAATCCTTTTTTCACAACAGATTCCGCCGCGTGCCTTCGCGCTATCGAAATTAATGCGGATCTCGTCCTCAAAGCGACTAAAGTTGATGGTGTATATACCGCAGATCCCATGGTAGATAAGACCGCGACAAAGTATGATCGCTTAAGCTACGATGAGGTCCTCGAGCGGCAGTTAGGCGTGATGGATCTGACAGCGATTTGTTTAGTTCGTGATCACGATATGCCTGTTAGGGTTTTTGCCATGGAGCAAAGTGGCGCATTACGAAACGTAATCATGGGTCATGATGAAGGGACCTTGATTACATCGGTAGATCTTGTCGAATAGAAGATTTGAATTCAGAGTATTAAAAGTTTAGAGGTGTTTCCCCGTGTTAGATGATGTGAAAAGTGACGCAGACGAACGGATGTCCAAATCATTGGTAGCGCTTGATGCTGCTTTTGCGCGCATTCGAACGGGTCGCGCCCACCCTAAATTGTTGGACGGGATCAATGTTGATTATTATGGTACGCCAACGCCCTTGAATCAGGTGGCGAACATTACGGTCGAAGATGCCAGAACCCTCGCCGTATCGCCATGGGAGAAACCCATGATTCAGGTTGTCGAAAAAGCAATATTAAAATCTGATCTTGGATTAAACCCGGCAACATCTGGCGATAAAATCAGACTGCCGATGCCGCCGCTAACAGAACAAAATCGCCGGGACCTGACAAAGGTTGCGAAGGCCGAAGCTGAAAACGCGCGAATTTCCATTCGAAACATCAGACGTGATGCCAATGCGTATTTGAAAGAACTGTTAAAAGAAAAAGAAATAACAGAAGACGAAGAACGCAAGGGTGAAGAGATGATCCAAAAATTGACAGATCAGAAGATCAAAGATGTTGATGGATCTCTAGACGCTAAAGAAACAGATTTGATGGAAATGTAATTCGGATTCTCTGCCTCTCACATTTTAATGGCACGCAAAGATCAACATGCTAAAACAAAGAATCATCACAGCTCTGATCCTCGCGCCGATAGCGATAGGCTGTGTGTTCTTTCTTCCGCTTCTGCAGTTCTCTGCTTTTCTAATCATTGTGCTCTCACTGGCGGCTTGGGAATGGGCTAAGCTGGCCGGATTCGAGGGCGAACACCGGGTAATTTACGCGGTTGTTTCTTTGATGTTTTATGGCGCGGCAACGTTGGTCAACCCAATGTTCATTCTTGTTCCCGGTGTGCTTTGGTGGCTATGCGCGTTTGTGCTAGTCATAAACTACCCCTCGTTAACGCACTTTTGGTCGAGCAAAATAGCCAGATCGATCATCGGCATTTTTATGCTCGTACCCGGTTACGTTGGGCTGGTCGAGTTGAAACAATCTGCGGATAGTGAGTTTCTCATACTGCTCTTGTTCTTCCTTATATGGGGTGCTGATATCGGGGCTTATTTCAGCGGGCGAGCATTTGGCAAAACGAAACTTGCGCCGAAGGTCAGTCCCGGAAAATCATGGGCAGGCGTTTATGGTGGGATAGTCTTTGCCACGTTACTCGCTATCGCCATGTGCCTGTGGATGGGCAAGCCTGATTTTATGAGTGCTAGAGGTCTCGTCTTCGTGCTTGCCTGCGTGGCTATTGTTATTGTTTCGGTGCTTGGTGATTTGGTCGAGAGTATGTTTAAACGACACCGAGGGATAAAAGACTCGAGTGCGCTCTTGCCGGGTCATGGCGGGATTCTAGATCGAATTGACAGTTTGTTGTCTGCCGCACCGACTTTCGCGTTATTCATCCTGATTTACGGTTGGTACTAGGTGGCGGATATCAGGCGAAAGGTTACGATTCTCGGTGCTACCGGTAGCATAGGTATCAGCACGCTCGAGGTTATCAGGCTCAATCAATCTGCGTTTAATGTGTTTGCGCTAACAGCAAACAGCAACGTGGAAAAAATGCTCGAGCAGTGTCTGGCAACTAAACCTCGTTTTGCCGTGATGCGAAACGATGAAGCTGCTGCGAAATTGAGGGAATTGCTGAAACAGAATCAAAATTTGGGCACCGAGGTGCTTTCTGGTGATGCGGGTCTGAGTCATGTTGCGAGTCACGGCGATGTTGATGACGTGGTGGCTGCGATCGTCGGTGGTGCGGGTTTGAAACCCACCATGGCAGCTGTAGAAGCAGGAAAGAAAATTTTGCTGGCGAACAAGGAGTCGCTGGTCATGAGCGGCCGGTTGTTCATGGAAGCCGTTGTGAAGAACGAGGCGACGCTGTTGCCGGTCGACAGTGAGCATAATGCGATATTTCAGTGTCTCGCCAACGGTGCGAGCTCCCACGCCAGTGGTGTACGAAAAATTATGCTTACCGGTTCCGGTGGACCTTTTCTGCGTCGCTCTCTTGAAAGTTTTGTCGATGTCACGCCCACGGAAGCCTGTGCTCATCCCAATTGGAGTATGGGTCAGAAGATCTCTGTTGACTCGGCGACAATGATGAACAAAGGGTTAGAGCTTATCGAGGCTAGGTGGCTGTTTGATGTTTCTCCTGACCAGATCGAATTTGTGGTCCATCCCCAGAGTGTTGTTCATTCCATGGTCGAGTACAATGATGGCGCGGTGGTTGCACAAATGGGACAGCCCGATATGAGAACGCCCATCGCGCATACGCTGGCCTGGCCTGAGCGAATTGATTCCGGTGTACCTGCACTTGATTTTATGGCGATGAGTAAACTGGAATTTGAGGCTGCAGATTTAGTCAGGTTTCCTTGCCTTTTATTGGCGAGGCGAGCGGCGGAAGGCCCTCAGAGCTACGCGATTGCTTTGAATGCAGCCAATGAAATTGCTGTTCAGGCTTTTTTAGATGAACTTATTGGCTTTGCTGATATCCCAATAGTGAACGAAACTGTGCTTGACGATACCGCGGATGCTGAACCCGCGACCATTGATGAAGTACTCACGATTGATGCTGGTGCAAGGAAGTCTGCGTTGCGACTGATCGAACAAATAAAGTGTGAGCGAGACAGACCTGGGCGGAGAGAAAATGCTTGAAGTGGTTCAAAGCGTTGCAGCGCTAATTTTAACCCTTTCGATTCTTGTGACTTTTCACGAGTTCGGGCACTACTGGGTGGCGCGTATGTGCAAAGTGCATGTACTGCGTTTCAGCGTTGGATTTGGAAAACCGATTTACTTAAAAAGAGGTCCAGCGCCTGCCGATGTGCCCGTGCCAGACGATCAGGTTGTTCAGAGTCGTAGTAACCAAAAACTCGAGGGTACGGAATTTGCTGTGGCGGCCATCCCTCTTGGCGGTTATGTCAAAATGCTGGACGAGCGGGAAGGGTTTGTTCCCGATGACCAGAAACACCTCGCGTTTAATCGAAAACCTGTCTGGCAGCGCATCGCGATTGTGGCGGCAGGTCCGATGGCAAATTTCCTGTTGGCGATTGTCGCTTATTGGCTGTTGTTTGCGACCGGGATTAGCGGCATAGCGCCCATTCTCGGTGACATGTCCGATGAGTCTATGGCGACCAAAGCCGGTCTTGTGTCCGGACAAGAAATCATCGCGGTCGACGGTGAGCGGACCCAGACCTGGGCAGATGTAAATCTGGAATTGTTCAATCGATTAGGTGATACGGGCGATATCATCATCACGGTACTCGAACCCGGAACAACCGGATTCTCAATGAGTCCCTATCCGAGTTCTGCAGGGGTTGATTATCGCATTCAGGTAGATAACTGGTTGCGCGGCGAAGACGAGCCAAGACCCGCGTCTAACCTCGGATTGCGTTTACAGTACCCGGCAACGCCTGCCGTTCTTGGTTTATTGCTTGACGGCAAACCGGCGATCCGCGCTGGCTTGCAGGTGAATGACCGTATCACGGCGATTGATGGGGTCGAGATTGTAGACTGGGCGCATTGGGTTGAAATTGTTCAGGCAAACCCAGCGCAGACCCTTGATATGACAGTTGCCAGAACGCTGGATAACAAACAGGTACAAACGCTCAGTATTTTAGTGACACCGGAGCAACGTGAGCTCGGCGGTAAAGTCACCGGCTACGTTGGTGCAGGCGTCGCGCCAGTTGAGTTTCCGCCCGAGATGCAACGAACAGTTTCGTATCCGTTTTATACTGCACTGGTGCCTGCGATCAACGAAACCTGGTCGCTAACGACCTTCACGCTGAGATCCCTGGGTAAGATGATTACCGGCGATATCTCCGCGAAAAATTTGAGTGGCCCGATCACTATCGCCACTGTAGCAAAAGATACGGCAAAATCAGGGCTAGAACAGTTTGTAAGATTTCTTGCATTATTGAGTGTCAGCCTTGGGGTACTAAATCTTTTGCCAATACCGGTACTTGATGGCGGTCACTTGGTTTATTATCTGTTTGAATTAATTACACGCAAACCCGTCCCACTGAAAGTGCAGGTGTGGGGATTGCAGATGGGAATGTTCTTTATTGTGGGTATCATGATGCTCGCTTTTTACAATGATTTAATGAGGCTCTGGTGAGTCTGATGGTGCTTAGCTGGT
>CAJXBG010000176.1 GCA_913050215.1 uncultured Gammaproteobacteria bacterium | reverse complement strand
TACTTCACTAACTAACGGCTGTATGTAACTTCAAGCGCAAAAGTTCGAGGTGCGCCCCAACCTTGAAAACCTGCAGTTGGTCCGCCAAGGAACAAGGCCTGCTCCTTATACTCAGTATCAGACAAGTTCTTTCCATACAGAGAGAAACTCAACTGACTGCCGTTGGACAATTCCATATCATAGCCAACTTGCGCATCCCACAATCCATAATTTCCTTCGAACAAACGATTGTCTGGCCCAGCACCAGTGTTTACCAACAGGAAGTCTCCGACTCTCTTGTATCCAGTATTTGCTCTGAACACGCCATCGCCCATCTGTCTCTGATAAGCGACATTTAAAGCCATACTACGATCAGGCTGCCGAGAGTCACTACCACCGCCTAGGTTTCTAATTGTGCCAGATGGTTCCGCACCAGCTGAGCAGCCATCAAGCACATCACACGTGAGCGTGAACGGGCCATTGTCAACGTCGATGGTGCCACCGTTCGCGGCAATCGTTAAGTTTTCGGTAATGTTCCAAGACGCCTCGAATTCAAAACCCTTCGACTCGGAAGTTCCACCATTGTTGATAATGGTGTTGGTGCCTGGGATCGATGCGGGAGGTAGTGTGATGATAGAAATAAACTGCCCCGATTCCCTTTCTAAGATGTAATAGGCGAGGTTAAATCTTAGGTTGCCATCCAACCAATCAGATTTTAGACCAAATTCAGTCTGCTCAGCGGTTTCTGGCAAGTAAGGCGCCGTATTGGCATTAACTGACCTAATGCTGAATCCACCGGAGCGAAACCCCTCACTGTATGTCGCATAGACTCTGGCATTATCTGAGAATGCATAATTTACAGAAGCAGTAGAAATCGTCTCCTGCCAGTCATCATCAACCGTATAACTTGCACCCGGTGTCTGAGGTGCATTAGTAAAGTCGTGCTCACTTTGTCCTGGCGCATCAAACGTGCCTGTTGAATGATCGATATACGAATTACGGCCAGACTTCTCCTCATCGATTCTTCTTACCCCAACCAAAAACTCAAGATCGTCTATGGGTCGCCAGGTTACCGAAGCGAAAAATGCCGATGACTCAACGTCCTCACCTGCAAACTGAGTACTCCTTTGATTAGGAAACTGGCAAAAAGACTCTCCAATCACAGGATTTGCTCTGAAGCCAATAGCAGCACAAGGCAAGACTTCTGCTGGGGGTAACCCAAGCGCTACGCGGGGCAACTGAATAATGTTGTTAGTGTATTGAATGTAGTCAAGTTCGGAATCAAAGTAAGAATATCCGGCCATCAGGTCGAATTGTTCGTTGAGCGCAAAATCCAGCCTTAATTCCTGAGAGAAGTAATCGAAATCTTGAACCCTAAGCGGGTGCAACTGCACGATAGGCGCACTTGGACTGCCGATAAACGTACCATCAAAATCCGATTGCGTACTATCAGTACCCGAATTATCAGCAGTGATGGAGGTTAACGACAATCTGTCTGAGATATCCCAATTTAGACGAAGGGACAGCTGATCAACCTGATAACTGGTGGGTGTTTCCTTATCTGCCAACGTAACAAACCTGTTATCACCATCATACAGCGAATCTTGAGGCGTGATTTCTGTATTATCATCTATGCGATCATAAGTAAGAATGGCCTCAAGCGCGTCGCTTGGCGCCCAACGTAATGCCAGTGTCTGTGATTGAAAATCGATATCACCCTGTTCGCCACCTATTGTCAGGTTATCGTAAAAACCATCCTGAGTTCGACTAATCGCCCCGATTTTCAATGCTAACGTGTCATCTATGAGCGGGATATTGACCCGTGCTTTAACGGTTTGACCATTGTAATTACCCAATATAGCACTCGCTGCAAAGCCTAGATCATTAAACTGAGGCTTTACCCGATTAACTACGATATTTCCGCCAATCGTATTTCGACCAAACAAAACACCCTGAGGGCCGCGATTTATCTCCATGCTTTCAACATCAAACACGTCAATCAGGGCACCTGTACTTGAGCCCATTTGCACACCGTCGACGATAACTGCGACCTGCGGACTCTGTGTCTTTTCACTGCCGGGATATCCAACACCTCGAATATAGATTGTGCTGTTACCGGGTCCGGCAGCATTCATACCAATGTAGACATTGGGTGCGAGACCATCAAAATCTCGCAAAGTTTGAGGCTTAAGTTGATTGATTTGTTCCTCGCCGAACACCGTCACGGACAATGGAACATCCTGTACCGATTCGTTTTTACGACGTGAAGTAACGATGACTTCTTCCATCATATCAACGGATTCCTCCGCTATCACAAGCTGAGGCACAAATACGGGTGCCGCCAAGAATGCCGCACCCAGAATAAATTTTTTTAATTTCATTTTTTTCCCCAAGGTATCGTTCATGCTGGTTTTCGACGACTAGATTACGTTTTTTCCAATAAAACAGTCACCTTATCCTGTTTTATATAGACAGGCCTTGAGGCTGTCAACAATTTGCGAAAAGCATTTTTCGATGAAATGTGGTTTATTGTCACATTAGGCCTTTTCATTTACTGTCCTCGGGTTGGTTAACGGCAGAACAACAGTGACGCTCGTCCAATCGAGACAAATATTTTATGAATTTTTACCCACATTAACCGGAGCTAAAATGTCTGAACAATTCTCACTAAACGAAGCTATTTACAACTGCCGAGCAATGCGACGCATCAAATCTGACGAAGTCCCAGAAGCGGTGCTACTAGAGTTGATCGATGCAGCAAATCAGGCGCCTTCCGGTTCGAATACACAAAATGCGCGCTGGATTGTCGTAAGAGACCCAAAAACCAAAAAGGCACTGGCCGACTTAAATCGAAAACATGGCGCACCCTACATTGCTGCGAGTATTGAAAACCCTGCAAGTCAGAAACAAAAACGAATGCTGGATGCCGTGGTATGGCAAATGGATCATATGCATGAGATACCGGCACTGATCGTTGCTTGTTTTGACTACCCTGAACAAGTCGAGGGACTCGGCGTCTACCGAAGTGCTGGTTCAGTGTGGCCTGGCATCCAGAACTTACTTTTGACGGCACGCGCCTTGGGGCTCGGTGCAGCGCCGACGACGCTGGCACTCAGGGATCAGGACGCGGTTAGGGAAGTACTCAACCTACCGGAAACCTTTGCATCACTATGCCTGATTCCAGTTGGCTACCCGATAGGGAAATTTGGACCCGTTGTGCGAAAACCACGCGCTGAAACAATGCGGTTCGATAGCTGGACATAGCCCAGATCACAATATCTCTCCAACGATAATCTAGGTGCAAGAATGACAGACCAACGAATCGATGTTTATCTCATTTGTAACGCCAAATACCACGACACGAATTTTTCTAGACTCGAACTGCTCAAACTGCTCGCAGAACACGAAGATGTTTGGGTACGGGTCGCTGATAGCTACGCTGATATTGAAGCGATAAAAAAAGCTAAGCTATTGATAACTTATACCTGCGACCTCTGCCCGACAGAACAACAGCAACACGGGTTACGTGAATTTCTTGAAAATGGTGGGCGCTGGTTAGCGTTACACGGGACAAATGCTCTGGTTGAATTCGTCGACGGTAAAGCCGACACACCGGATAAGGCACCACATCTGATGCAAAGTCTTGGTTCACGGTTTGTGGCACACCCTGCTCAACAATCATTCACCGTACACGTCACAGACGAAGCCCACCCTGTCACTGAGGGTATCGAAGACTTCGAAATTGATGACGAACCCTACTATTGTGAATTTTTCGGAGACAACAAAATATTGTTAGAAGCCAGTTATGATGCTCCCTCGACGGGTTATGTCCGTTCTAACTTCGGTATTGATCGAAAATCTCAGCCGCAAATGTACCTTCACCCAGTCGGTGAAGGAGAAGTGCTTTACATGATGCTGGGCCATTGCAGCGGTAAATACGATATGCAACCCCTGATGGACGTTGCACCCATATCGCGCTGCGCTTGGAACTACCCGATATTCTATGAACTGCTTAGGCGCAGTATCAAGTGGGGAATTGCGGCCGCCTAGCCTGAGACGTCAATCCGGCATCTGATCCTGAGCAACAAGGTTTCCAGAGGCATCCCGAGTCTCGGCGCCTTCGACACGGGCACGACTATCACCAAAGGGCGCATCACGGTCTCTGAGCGCTGGTCCGAGGCCCTCTGTCGCTATTTGTTTAAAGACATCTTTTGCGGCTCTCGTTGTATGTGCCCGGGCATCATTCTCCGCAGCCAGTCGCTGCAGCGTTTGCGCGCCCATGAGTTCCATCCCAACATTGATAATCCGCTTGTTAGTTGACAACATTTCCGGATCGATCCAGCTCATGCGATCAGCTAGACCTTCAACTTCCGCCTCAAGCTGATCTTCAGGTACCGACTTTAAAACCAGTCCAATTTTTGCAGCATCTTCTCCACTCAACGTATCACCGGTCAGCAATAATCGTTTTGTCCACTGAGGACCGCAGTGATACAACCACATTTGATTGGGCGCGGCTCCCATATTGCGCAGCGCGGAATATCCAATATTCGCTGTGTCGGAACAGATCAGAATATCGCAATACAACGCAAGATCAGTACCTCCGGCAAGGCAGTGCCCGTGAATCTGGGCTATCGATGGCTTATGCATATCGAATAAAGTTCGCAGACTCCGCTGGAATCGTTCGATGTTCCAAGCATCATCATCAAAACCAACCCCCCTGCGACGCATCACACCATCATCTAACTTTTTTCGAGAGGCAGTTAGATCATAACCTGCACAAAATGAGGAACCGGAACCTTTCAACACAACACAATGAACTGACTTATCATCGTCAGCCTCCCAAAGCGCGTCGCGAAGCTCTTCGACCAAATCAATTGACAAGGCATTGCGTTTTTCCGGTCGATTAAGGGTAATTCTGGCTCTACCATTTTCTACTTGATAAAGAATGTTCTCATATGTCGGCATACTACTCTCCGAAGATTAATTTGGCGGGTCGCTAAAGACTACACTACGTAAACATAACGAATCATTCAAACACCACAGAAAGCATATCGATTGTTAGCTACCGGTACCAATATCCCACATTGTGTATTAGCATCGTAAGCTTCCAGACGCTAACGCAGGAGCAATCTAGCCATGACAGTGCCAGCCAGAACTCAAAGCGCTACCATCACTTCCAGTCAAATCGCTGATTTCAATCGCGACGGCGCTATTTTACTCCACAACGTGCTCGATGATCGTTGGGTACAAGTGCTAGCGGAGGGCCTGGAATTTGCCAATGCCCATCCAGACGGCATGTCTGCCGGTGTTTCAATGCCATTGAGAATTGATCAATTTCCGGCGTCTCATTCACCGAAACTGAAGCAACTACTGGACAACTCACCGATCGCTGAAATTGTCGGCTCAATGCTTAATGCACCTGTTAGATTTTATATGGACCAGATGTTCTACAAGCCGGCGGGGCTCATCGCGCCAAGCGCGTGGCACCAAGACACGTGCTATTACAATGTCGATGGCCATCAATTAATACGCGCCTGGGTTTGTGCAGACCCTGTACCACGGAATATAAGCCTTGAGGTACTGAGGGGGTCTCACCTTTGGAATGTGACATATCGGCCACCTGTAGGTATGGACCCAAAGAGTGATCCGACCGGGGCAGCACGGCTAAATGAAAGGTTCGATAGAGGCGAGACACTGATAGGCAAGGAAGCATTCGAAAAATGGACCTATTTCGATTCCTTTCTGGACCCCTCCTTGCCCGTGCTTCCAGACATAGAACAATCACGTGACTCCTTTGACATTCTGGGGTGGGATTACCAACCCGGGGACGTCATTTTATTCCACGGTAACATTGTCCATTCCGCACTGGGGGGAGTTGAGTTGCCACATCCGAGAAGATCGCACGCATCACTTTGGGCGGGACCTGATGTCAACTATCTAAAACGAAGGAGTCAATCCATCCCTGACCCCAAAGCACTATATGATCATGATCCGCAAAACGGTCAGTCGCTCTCGGACTTCCCCGACATATTTCCTATCGCCTGGGCACCTCCGACGAATCACTAGTACTGAGACGCTAGGGTGGCAACCGTAAGCTCGATCAACCTATGCGATGACAAGTGATCAGATCACTGTCTCCTGGTTAACAGCTCATCTACCGTGTCCCTATGCTGGGCCCGCGTAATCGAAAAAAAGCTGATACACGCAACAGAAATGCCTGTGAGCACGAGGACAGTAGGGCCCTGAACCCATCCAAACCTGGCAACCGCCGATGCCGGTACTGAAGCGACTGTAGCACCAGGCTCAATCCCGGCCAGGTCGACGACAAAACCGGCCAGCACGGGTCCCGCACCACCGACCATTTTCCCGGCAAAGGAAGCTGCGGCATAATAGATGCCTTCCTGTCTTTCCCCATGTATGCGCTCATGCTCATCGGTAATATCTGCAATCATTGAACCAATCATGGGTAGCGCTGCCCCCAAACCCACAGCAGAAAAGAAACCACTGCTAATAATGTAGAGCCAACCAACCAGCTCCGCATCGTCCGGCAGTGCGCCTAGCAGCTTCAAAATGATAATGACCGAGGTAAAAAACGCGTACCAACACATGCCGGCAATAAACAGCACTTTTTTCTCCGTCATCAGCGCAGACAAAGGTCTGCTCGCGGCGCTACCACAAATCATTCCGACGATCGCGCAAGTAAAAAGAAGGGAAAGCATATTGGGGGTTAGAGCAAAAAAATAAGTCGCCGTATAGAGAATCAGCGCCTGAATCATACCCTGTGAAATACCGAAAATGACACTGGCACAGACGACGGCGGTGAAAGAGGGTATTTTGAATGCGAGACGCACCTCAGAAACAACCCGGGTGACTGAAAACTTCTCCTTAGTGGGTACCCTAAGGGTTGGAATCTTATGGTGGGTGGCGAGCGCGGAGACAAGAATGCCACCAATGAGAAGAGGGACAGCAGCAAGCGCAAATACCGGATAGGCTGCCGGATTCAGTTGGCCATTCGCATAGCGTTCAGTGGCACCAAAAAAAAGATGATTAGCACCAATCAATACGGCAAACATACCCATCAGTTGAAATATTGTTCGCAATGAAGAGAGCAGCGTTCTCTCGTCGTAGTCCTCAGTAAGCTCAGCGCCAAGTGCCATATAAGGCACCGTATAAAAAGTCATGGTCGTGCGAACTAGCACCGCGAAGCCGCATAGCCAGATAAAAAGCCCCAGCGTACCTAG
>CAJXBG010000175.1 GCA_913050215.1 uncultured Gammaproteobacteria bacterium | reverse complement strand
TCAATCCAGCGTTTCAATAAATTGGATACTCGACCTACATCATCTTTCACAAGAAATCTCATCAATGCCACTTTCTGGTCATAAGGCTGAGAGGTATCAAGATACTCAGCCGGTATGCCGACCGCCTTAGGTTTAAGGCGTGCGGTCACATCTTTAATCGTTTCCATATCACCCATTTCTACCAACTGTCGCTCTTCATCTGTAATGTTGTCGGGGTCTTCTAGCTCCATGGGTATTTCGAACTCTTTACTTTCTTTCATGGATTTCAGGAACGGTCTTGCCATCGTGAAATAAACAAAGAACAAGAGTAAAAATACTGCACCCATCCGAACAAAACCATTTAATTTATCAGCTTCCAGGTACCAAGGCAGCTTTTCCAAATCTTCCACAGGCTTTGCGAATTCTGCAGCCACAACCGTCACAAGGTCTCCGCGACTTTCTACAAACCCAATCGCCCCTCGAACAACCTTTTCAATCTTATCAATCCTGAGCGCTAATTCCTGCTCGTCTACGACACCTTCTTCATCACCATAAATCGACTTATTGACGACGACAGCAACCGAAATTTTCTCTATCGACCCTACCTGTTGCTTCACATAACGAATTTCTCGGTCAAGTTCATAATTCCTTGTAGAGGAACTACTGCTCACATCTGCCGCATTTTCTGCTCTAATACTGTCGGAGGCAGTCGTCTCTGTAAATGCCGGGCTAGGGGGCGGTTCGTTGCTAAAACTGCCAGGCACACCAACGGCTGTCAGCGCATTGTCTCGTTCCAATTGCAAAGATTCAGATCGAGTCCGTGGGCCAACGCCACCTCGGTCGAATTCCTCCGTTGTCGATTCTATTTCTGCAAAATTAAGCATCACGTCGACCTCGGTACGCACGTTACCCAGGCCAACAACCGCAGACATCAATTGTTGAATACGCGTTTGGTAAGAGGCTTCTACTGACCGCTTATGTTCAGATTGAGCGGCAGTTAGCGCCATCGCGGCGTCCGAATCAGAATCTGTTAACAGCTGCCCTGTGTCATCAACGACGGTCACATTTTCTCTGATCAGGTACGGAATACTCGACGAAACCAAGTGCACAATAGCTTGAATTTGCGATCGAGAAACCACTCTCCCTGGATAGGGTCTTACGACCACCGACGCCTTTGAAGGCGCCTGATTTCTAACAAAAACACTCTGCTGCGATTCGGCAATATGGACTCTAGCCGAGTTAATTGAACCGATCTGAGAAATCGTCTTGGCTAGCTCATTTTCCATCGCCGCCCTATAACTGACCTGCTCCATAAACCTGCTAGTGGTTATTGAACCTTGTTCGACAAGCGCACCCAGACTACCCAGGGCTGCGCTTCTGGGAATATTCTGGGAAGCGAGCAATATCCTTGCCTCGTGATATCGATCGGTGGGAACCTGAAGCTCTCCCGAGGAAGTATCGATAAACACCTCGAAGCTACTCGTCGATAATAAATCGTAAGCGGCCTGCCGATCACTTTCCAACATGCCCGGATAAACAGACCGATAACCTGGGGCTGAGATCCAAACATAGAAAAGCACACAAACGATGATCAGCATTAAACCCAAAACAGCTGGCAAAGATTGTTTTATCGCCGGCTGTTCAAAAAATTTAACGATCGCTGACTGTTGAGCTTCAGCGGGTAATTGGGACATCGAAGATCCATCAGCTTGACTTTCTGTTAGCGCTGTTTCGATATTCGCAGTTTCATTCTCTGCAGGCTGCAAACCTGCTAGGGGAGAATTCAAAGCTAATTCGGACATGTCAACTCTTCCTAAAAATTAGATAACTCGCTTAAACAGGCATATTAAGAATGTCTTGATACGCCTTGAGGACCTTGTTTCTCACCTGCAATGTTGCTTCAAACGCCAGTGACGATTTTTGCATGGCAAGCACAACACTGGTCAACGGGACATCTTCACCACGTTCGTATGCGCTCTTGAGTGCGCTACTCGTCTTTTGTGATTGATCCACTGCATCTAGGGCATCTTTCGCGACAGAAGCATAATCAACTTTCTGTGAAGCGTTTGCGCCCTGTATATTCGTGGCTTTCGGAGCGAAATCATCTACCGGCGAGATTTGTTGTCTTTGATTTTGTATCTGGCTCATCAAAGCGGCGACAGAGGAATCATACGTTGCCTTAATCATCTCCTACTCCCTGACCTATGCCCACTTGCGTCTTGGTATATCAATGCCTCGGTCTTTCATTCTAGAGACTTTGTAGCGAAGTGTGCGCTCACTTATACCTAACCGAGCGGCTGCCTCTTTCCGAGTTCTGGAGTTTCTCAACGTTTCTGCAATCACTCTAAACTCGTTTGCATCCATCGCACTTTGAAGCCCTGATCTGGATTGATCACCCTCAACCGAGCCATAACTTGGCTGCTCACCTTCATTCGCGCCATAAAAAGCATTAGCTGATGGAGCACGCGTTTCACTCGGGACGTCATAAGCTGGCGTGGTAAATCCGGCACGCACTTCGTGCCCTGTCGTTGGCACATCATAGACAGGATCATCAAAGAAAAGATGGTCAGCAGTAATGTCATTACCGTCTGACAGAACGACCGCACGCTGAATAACGTTTTCCAGTTCTCTAACATTCCCAGGCCACTCATAACCCAGTAATTTGGTCAAAGCATCCGGTGAAAGATTAGGCACCTGCTGCCCATTGCCATATTTGACTAGAAAGAAGTTTGACAATGGCAATATGTCGTCAGAGCGTTCTCGAAGTCCGGGCACATTGATTCTAAAGGTACTGATGCGGAAATAGAGGTCCTCTCTAAATTGTCCAACACGGATCGCATGTCGAAGATCTCTGTTCGTCGCAGTGATAATTCTTGCATTGACCGGCCTAGATTCTGCACTGCCAATCAGCGTAATTTCTTTTTCTTGAAGGGCTCTTAATAGTTTGGCCTGAATCTGCAGAGGCAACTCACCCACTTCGTCTAGAAACAAAGTCCCACCCTCAGCTTGCTCAAAAAAGCCAATTGTGGTCTTGGTGGCGCCAGTAAAAGCGCCCTTAGCATGACCAAACAGCAAACTCTCAGCTAAAGCTTCCGGCAGTGCTGCACAATTAACCGGCACAAAGGGTCCATTTCGTCTTGGAGAAAAGTCATGCGTTAATCGCGCTAGCACCTCTTTACCAGAGCCGGTTGGCCCATTCATTAAAGCGGTCACTTCCGACGCACCCACGCGCTCAATCAGTGCTAAAAGGTGCTGAGATAACTCATCCACGAAGACATAAGAATCACCTTTGAGCAATCCAACGCGTGCATGAGCAGCGATATCTTCCCATTTCTTCTCGGTATCTTGTCCCTCACAAATGACTTCATCAATGCCTTTCTTCAGGGCATCCAATCCGAGTTCGAATTGATGCGGATGCACACGGAGCACCGTAAAGATCTTAAAAGGAAAACTTTTGACGAGATTCATCATCGCATCCACTGATGCAAAGCTGTCGGCACAAATCGAAAGAATCACGGGCCCAGTGAGGTCAGCGATCGAATTTGAGAGGGAGTGAATGTTGATCGGCCTAGGGGCCAGACCCATCTTGGTCAGCGTCGCTAACAATGATTGATCAATTGAAGAAACGTCATCCCAAATAATGTCTAAAGGCTGCTCGCTGTACATTTTCTCGCTCTCATTTAAGTCAGTGAGAATATTAAAGCAATCGGCATGCCAACATTTTATTTTGTTAAAAAACAACAACTTGGAAACAAAACGGCAAAGTTCCGGCCAAACCCTACCGGTTTTGTCAATTTTTCGACACCTGCTTCCTATCCTAATCCGTACTTCTTAATTCTCTCTATTAGCGTTGTTCTTTGGATTTTTAGAATACGTGCGCACATTGAGACATTCCCATTCACTTCTTCCAGCGCACGGGAGATCATTCTCTCTTCGACCTGATTGACAACTTCTTTTAATGAAAGGTTTTCCTCCTCCGCCTTGTGGATGCCACGGGCCATCAAAATAATGTCCTCGAACTCCTGACTGTCCTCGCTAGCATCCGGCTCAACGTCGCTTGCCGCGCTTACCGCCTCAGCCGCTTCCTGCAAACCCGACGGGAGCATGGCAGGATTAACCCTTTCCAAAGAAATTACTTCGCCCGGATGCAATACCGATAGCCGATGGATCATATTCGACAACTCTCGAATATTGCCTGGCCACTGGTATTTCATCATTTCCGCGAGAAAATCCGCTGAAAACTTAAGCGGCTTTTGGTCCTGCTTGTAAAGATCACAGAAATGATTCACAAACAGTGGAATTTCCTCTGCCCGCTCTCTTAATGGGGCCAGCGTCAGAGGCACGACATTGAGCCTGTAGTACAAATCTGCCCTGAAACTACCGCCCTCGATCTCCTTCTCGATATGACGATGCGTCGCTGAAATGATGCGCACGTCTACCGCAATAGACACATTTGAGCCTACAGGGTCGACAACACGCTCTTGAAGCACCCTTAATAGCTTTATTTGCATATCCATCGGCATATCACCGATCTCATCCAAAAAAAGCGTGCCGCCGTCCGCCGCAATGACTTTGCCAATCCTATTGGCGATAGCGCCGGTAAAAGCACCCTTTTTATGGCCATACAGCTCACTTTCGAGCAAATCCCTTGGGATAGCGCCGCAATTCACAGCAACAAAGGCTTTGTCTGACCGATCAGACAGATCGTGGATTTTTCTCGCGAGCACTTCCTTGCCCGAGCCACTCTCGCCGGCAATTAACACGCTCACGTCAGAGGGAGCAATCTTCTCGATTAACCCCAAAAGCTCTTTGGTGACCTCACTCTTCCCAAATACTGGCTGCATGCTGCTTCGGCTTTGACTCTAACGTGGGATATCATGGCAACCAGAAAAGACGATAGCAACAACATCTGATTGCCCACATGCGCAAAACGGCCATTTAAATCCGCTTTCTCAATCAATTACTGGCCAAGTTTGCCGCATCAATCGGCAAACAGGGGGTTATCAATGCAATAATCCGCCTTTAGGTGTTGATTATTCATGGCATGATTACTGCTAGTAAATTAACACAGGAAATCACAAATTAAATTAAAGATATCGAGCATTTGACCGATCAGTCTAATGGAAGACCAATCCTTTAAGCACTAAATTATGGCTGGAATAGATTACATTAATGCCCTTGGCGCCGGCGCTTCATTTGATACAAAGAAAATTGTTGAATCTTTAGTTGAAGCAGAAAGAGCAGGTGCACAAGCTCAAATAGAGAGAAAAATCGCTGATGCAGAGTCAAAGATAAGCGGTTTAGGCTCGGCTGCGTCTATTCTCGACATCTTAAAAGAAGGCGCAGAACTTCTTAATGACGCCAAAGATTTCAATACGCTTTCTGTACAAAACAGCCAATCTTCCGCGCTTGGGGCAACGGTCACCAATAACGCAAGAGCCGGCACAAACAGCGTCAATGTCACCAGTATCGCGCGCGAGCAACGCAGTATTTCCGATGGATTCGATTCTTCGAGTGCCGTCATTAACGGCGCAAACACCACCACCATCAGCATTACGATTGGCGGTGCTACCGAGAACATCTCGGTTGAATCGGCTTCCCTTGAGCTCATGCAAACGGCCATCAACGATGCAGACCTCGGCGTTAGAGCCGAAATCGTCAATACCGGCACCGGATCAGGCAATTTCCGCCTCCAACTGGTCGGCGAGAACGGCTCCGATAATGCCTTTACTGTCTCATCCGATTTCTCCGGGCTCAATATCCAGTCGATCCAGTCAGCGTCAAATGCCAACCTGACCGTGAACGGCGTAGACTTTACACGCTCAACCAACCAAATTTCAGATATCATCGAGGGCGTTAGCCTCAACTTAACGTCTGTCACCGATGGCACTGCCACAGTATCGGTCGAACGAGATGTCTCGGAAGCAAAAGGCAACATTATTGCTTTCGTATCCATGTATAACGAAGCCAGTCTTGAATTCAAAAAACTGACCAGTTCCGAATTAGATGGTCCCCTTCGCGGTGACAGTATTTTCAGATCGATGACTCGCAGCCTCCGCTCTATCGTCGTTGGCACTTCGTCATCGCCAGGAAGTGCCGTCAGCTCATTATCTAGCATGGGCATCAGCATTGATCGCAACGGCCAATTGAACTTTGATGAAGCAGCAATCGATAAGGCGCTTAGCAGCAATTACGACGACGTGGTCAAGGTTTTTACGGCCAATACCAACAATCAATCGAGGTTTAGCACCGAAGGCGGAGGCATCGCCGGAGATATCAAGAGCCTCATTGAACGCATCACGGCCTCAGACGGCTATCTGGTCACAGCAGACGCAGCCCAACAGGCAAGAAAGGTCGAGTACGATAAAGATGCTGAAGACCTCGCCACCAGAATGGAAAAGGTTGAAGAGCGATACAATCGACAATTCCTTGTCATGCAGAGCATTATTGAACAGATGAACAGCACAAAAGATAGCATGAAAAGCTCTTTCGAAAATCTACCATTTAGCAATCGGGACTAATCAAGCTATAATTCCAGCTTGACCTCACCAAAGGCTCGGTAATGAAACCCAACGCTGAACCAACCTGTAAAGTTTGTAAGCAAATCAGAATGTTTTTGTTGTTTGCGGTTCCCATCCTGATGCTGATTGGCACCCGGCCTGATATTGCCGTTCCCTCGATACCCATTGAATTTATTTTCACTAACTTCATTTTTATCGGCTTTATCGCGGTCGTTGCCTGGCGAATTTATGCCGACTATTGGAAAGGCCGCAAAAAATAGCCCTTCCCCTCCTCGCCTGCCGAGTAAAAAAACACTCGGTTCTTGTTGTTTTGAAAACATCCCTATTTTTATTAAAAATTTCCTAAAGTTTCTTTCAGCCCTGCCGATAAGGTTATTGAAAGCGGCAATGTACTGCCGGTTTCGTTACCCAAGCGTGTGACAAGGGCTCGGGTAGCAACTTAACGGTTGCGTCGTATGGCAAGTGTGAGGGGTCGCACTGTCCATGCAGGGTCGTCATGGTTAAAACCATTCACGTGGCCTTCTAAATACACTTTAGGGGCTTAAGTTATGGCTTTATTCATTAATACAAATGTCGCATCTTTAGGTGCGCAGCGATCTCTGGCCACCTCGGGTGCAGAGCTCAAAACCGCGATGGAACGTTTATCTTCGGGTAAAAAGATCAACAGCGCTGCAGATGATGCGGCTGGCTTTGCGATTGCCGAAAGAATGACCGCCCAGATCCGCGGACTCAACATGGCCA
>CAJXBG010000174.1 GCA_913050215.1 uncultured Gammaproteobacteria bacterium | reverse complement strand
ACCGGGTAAGTGACTTAGCGATGACTGATGCGCCAAGCAAACCCAGTTGTGGGTGTTGAACGAGCAGCGTCGGAATTTGCTCCATGATGTGGCGATGGCGGCCCTTGTTTTCGAAACTCGCTCTGAAAGAACTTTGATGTAGAAGTAGCGGATACCTTTGCACAATGCCTCCGGCGATATAGATGCCATCATAGGCACCGTGCGCCAGCGCAAAATTTCCGGCAACCTGCCCAAGAATTTCAAAGAACAAGTTGATTGACTCGGTGGCGATCGCGTTATCGTTCATTTGCTCGAAAATCTCGGCCGCCTCGAGGTGCACGCTCGGTTCATCGTAAATTTCTGCTAGCGCAAAATAGATGTTTTCAACACCTTTACCTGATATCAGGCGCTCGTCTGAAACGCGACCGAATCTGTGGCGAAGTACTTCCCATACCGCTGTTTGAAGTGCAGTTTCCGGGGCGAAACCGACGTGACCCGCTTCGGTGATAATAGGCATTGTGTAGCCATCCCGACGAATGAGTCCCGCAGCACCTAGGCCTGTACCTGGTCCAATGGCGCCAACATTAAAGTTTGGAGAAGAGAGGTCATGTGCTGACTTGAGCCCTACAGTAATAAGATCCGATGCCGTTAAGGTAGGTAGACTGTAAGCGATAGCTTCGAAGTCGTTGAGTAATCGTGCATGAGCGACATCGAATTTCTTTTTTAAAGATGATTCACGGAGAAGCCAGTGATTATTGGTTAAATCCACTTCACCTTCTTTGGCAGGACCAGCGGCCGCCAGACAAATCACTGTTGGTGCTGGTGCTTTTGTCATTTCAAGGAAAGCTGAAATAGCAGATTCTGACGATTCATAATCTGCACACTTTAGAATTCTCTCTTCGTGGTAACCCTCCATATCGTGGTTCGTTAACGCAAATCGAGCGTTGGTGCCGCCAATATCGCCGATCAGCAGACTGGTCTCAGACATGGGTAATCTCTACTGCAGCACGCGACATTTCCTTTATGCGAGCGAAATCTCGCTCGATTAGCAAAGCCTTGGGTATAAACCAACTGCCGCCTATGCAAGTCACACATTCAAGCTCTAGATATTGTGGCGCAAGTTCAGCTGTGATGCCGCCAGTGGGGAAAAATCGTACCTCGGGTAAGGGTGCGGAGAGCGCTTTTAGCGTTTGAGTACCACCAAGTTGTTCGGCTGGGAAAAACTTCTGCAGCATGTATCCCTCGTTCATTAGTGTGAGTATTTCGCTTGCGGTCGCGGCCCCGGGCACAAAAGGCATGTGGATTTGTTTCGCCATAGATATCAGGGGGCCGGTTGCGCCAGGGCTAACCGCAAACTGCGCACCGCGATTCAAAATTTCTTCGAGTTGTGCGACTTGTCTGATACTGCCGGCGCCAACGGTCATTTCGGGGACGCTATTTGCGACCAATTCAATAGCATCCAACGCATCTGCCGTGCGCAGCGTGATCTCGATGGCTTTGATACCGGCATCAAGCAAGGTCAGCGCAAGATCAACTGCGGTCGTTTTGTCTTCGATAACCACGACTGGAACGACATTTACATTCTTTAATAACTCGGTTGCATCCATTTTTTTAACCTAAAATATACTGGCGCCAGATTCGGCGTTGCTCACTTCTTTTCGGAATGAGGAAAAGAGCTCGCGGCCCATTCCCGTGTTGTTTGCACTGGTGTCTTGTGAGCGGTGTTCTCGAGTCGACAGATCTGCTTCAACCATCATTTTACCGGCTTCAGCATCGATTGTAATGATGTCTCCGTCTGCTATGCGTCCTATCAATCCGCCTGTTTTTGCTTCAGGAGTGACTTGAATGGCAGCAAGAATTTTTCCAGATGCACCGGACATTCGACCATCGGTCATCAGCGCAACCTTGAATCCTTTGTTTTGTAACACGCTGAGGTAGGGTGTGAGTTTATGTAGTTCAGGCATCCCGTTCGCTTGCGGACCCTGGAATGGTACTACTGCAACAAGGTCCGAATTTAACTCACCAGCATCGAATGCCTCAGCAAAAGCTGACTGTGAAACAAAAACTCTCGCTGGGGCTGTTATGCTGCGGTGTTCCTCGTTGACCGCTGAGACCTTGACAATCGCTCGGCCTATTGTACCTTCAACAACCCGAAGCCCTCCTTCCTTTTGAAAGGGTGCGTCAGGTGATCTAAGGATGCTGCGGTCTAACGACTTGTCGGGCACCTGATGCCAATTAATCTTTCCCTCCTCCAACTCGGGCGAGTTTGCAAACCGAGACATGCCGGTTCCGAGAATCGTCATGACGTCATCGTGCAGTAATCCATGCTGAAGTAATTGATTGACCATATAACCAAGCCCCCCAGCTTCATGAAAATGGTTAACATCTGCCATGCCATTTGGATAAACCTGTGCCATCAGCGGAATGACAGAGGAGAGGGCGGCAAAGTCCGACCAATTGATGTTGATACCTGCTGCTTTGGCGATGGCGACGAGATGCAGCGTGTGATTGGTTGATCCTCCTGTGGCCATCAGACCAATAATGCCGTTTACAATCGTTTTCTCGCTGATAACAAGACCCAGCGGAGAATAATTTTTACTGTCTTTGGTGATGGATAAAACCTGGCGAGTCGCTGCTTCCGTCAGCGCATCTCGCATGGGTGTGCCTGGATTGACAAAAGAGCCGCCCGGTAGCTGTAAGCCCATAAATTCCATCAACATCTGATTGCTGTTCGCTGTGCCATAGAAGGTGCACGTACCAGGGCTGTGATACGAAGCTGACTCTGCAGCGATAAGATCATTGCGATTCGCGGAACCGTCGGCGAACGCTTCGCGAACAAGTGCTTTTTCTTTATTTGGTAATCCCGATGGCATTGGTCCGGCGGGTATGAATATCGTGGGCAGGTGACCAAACGATAGCGCGCCAATGAGTAGTCCCGGCACAATCTTGTCACAAATGCCGAGACAAACTACAGCGTCGTATAAGTCATGGGAAAGTGAAACCGCAGTAGATAGTGCAATAACATCGCGGCTGAACAAGGACAAATCCATGCCATCCTGACCTTGTGTTACACCATCGCACATCGCGGGAACGCCGCCGGCGACTTGTACTGTAGCACCTTCTTTATTGGCTGCAGCACGAATAATCTTCGGGTAATTTTCGTAGGGTTGATGTGCACTCAACATATCGTTGTACGCAGTGACAATCCCGATATTAAGATGACCTGCCTGCTGAATTGACAACTTATCCGCGGCGGAGCAGGCGGCGATACCATGGGCTAGGTTGCTGCAGGGCATTTGCGATCGATCGCTACTATTTTGTGACGCGGAATCAATTTTATTCAGGTAAGCCTGCCGACTCTCCTTGCTTCTAGATAATATATCTTCTGTAACTTTTTGTATCAGTGGGTGCATGTTTGTTCTCAATTACTAAATTGGCTAACGTTTTGTGGTTGTTTGCATGTTCAGAGGAGGCTAGTTCCTACGGCGCCCAAAATATCTGCACAGGTGTACGGGTTTGTGCGAGTAGCTTCTGTATCGGATAGCCATCGGGAGACTCTGCGATCTTTCGTTTGGCTTCGCCAAAAATCAGTAGAACAATTAAGTCACTTTCCGTAATGGTATTCAGCGTCGCACTGATGCGAGAATAATCGCTCGAGGGTGTTGAAACGCTAATCGCGCCAGCACTAGACGTAAGCCCTTCATCTAATTCTGGAGAGTCGGGAAATAAAGATGCAAAGTGCCCATCCTCACCCATACCAATGAGTACACAGGCGAAAGGTTGCAGCGGTTTATCAGTCTGAGGCAATAATGGTGTGAAAATGCTTTCCTGCGCAAAATTCACCAGTAATGTCTCCCTAAGCATTCGTTCGTTACTCGCCGGGTGATCAGAGGGGACGTCGCGTTCGTCGCTGAGGGAGATGTCAACTCTGGCCCAAGGAATTTGTGCATTAGACAAAGCCTCAAAGCACTGACGGGGAGTGTTTCCACCACTGACCATTAGCGAGGTTCGCTCTTGAAGGGAAAGTTTGTTTGTCAGCTGCTCAACGATTAAAGCGGCTGCCTCAATCGATGCTGATGCCCTGTCTTGAAAAATTTTCACGATTTGTCAGTCTTGTTGCCAGGCGCGGTCGTCTCGGCCCAACATGGTGGATGAGGCGGTGGGTCCCCAAGAGCCTGCAACATAGCTGTCCAGTGGTTGTCTTGAATTGCGCCACCCGGCGATTATGTTATCGATCCATTTCCATGCAGTTTCTATTTCGTCACGACGCATAAAAAGTGCGGGGTTCCCACGCATGACTTCAATGATCAAGCGCTCGTAGGAATCTGGGTAGTGGACGCCGAAGGTTTCTTCGAAACTAAGATCAAGCGAAACTGGTTTAAGATCAAATCCGCCAGGACCAGGTTGTTTCGCCATAATTGTCAGCTTAATACCCTCGTCAGGTTGTAACATGATTGACAGACGATTGGGTACGGTGTCATAAGACGCTTCATCAAAAATCGCGTGTGGTACCGGTTTAAATTGGATGACAATTTCTGAATGTTTGATGGGCAGCCGCTTACCGGTTCGGAGATAGAAGGGGACACCAGACCAGCGCCAGTTTTCTATTTCGACCTTAAGTGCGACAAAGGTTTCAGTTTGAGATTTTGTTTTGAGTTGTTCTGCATAACCTGGGACAGCCGTACCGTCTATTGCGCCAGGCGCGTAGCGAGCGCGTACCGTATTTGATTTTACCATCGCGTCGGTCACAGGCTTGAGTGCTCTGAGAACTTTCAGCTTTTCGTCGCGAACAGCTTCGTGATCGAGGCTGCTTGGAGCTTCCATTGCTACCAGACAGACGAGTTGCAAAAGGTGATTTTGAACCATGTCGCGGAGGGCACCGATTTCATCGTAAAACTCAACTCGATTATCAACGCCTAGATCTTCAGCGACTGTTATTTGAACATGATCAACGACCTCGCGACGCCATAGAGGTTCGAACAGTGAGTTTCCAAAACGTAATGCGAGTAGATTCTGAACAGTTTCTTTTCCAAGGTAGTGGTCAATGCGGAATATCTGATTTTCTGGAAAACAGGCACCTACCTCATCGTTGATCGCTTTTGCCGCTGCATAATTATCACCCACGGGTTTTTCGAGAACAATTCGCATGTTTTCAGTCATGAGGCCGTTTTCTTTGAAACCTTGTGCTACTGGCCCAAACAACGAAGGTGGTGTAGCAAGATAAATCGCCCTAATGATATCTTCACGACCCTGTAGCAGCTTAGACAGCGGAGACCAGCAAGAAAGATCGAGTACATCGAAGTGCAGGTAATTAAGTCTGTTAGCAAAATTGCTGAATTTGATTTCGTCAATCGAGCCTAGACTGCTGAGTAGGGCTGCACGCACGCTGTCCACATATTCGTCCCGCGTCATTTCTGCCCGGCTTACAGCAATTATTCTGGATTCGGCAGTGATCTGCTGGTCGCAATTTCGGTGGTAAAGTGCGGGTAACAACTTCCTTAATGCAAGGTCACCACTACCACCGATAATAATTAGGTCGAAAGTATCTACCGGAACAAGTTGAGCCATAATCCCCTCTCTATAATGTAATTAAACTACATAAAATGCTTTTAAACAATAGAAATAGTAGTCATCTCTTATTTTAGTTGGTAAATTAGTTACATAATTACTCCTTGCCGGTTGCGACACGTCATGCAAGAAAACAATAAAAGAAAAAACAAAGAAGGTCAGGGGGGCAATTCTCTGGTCAAAAGAATTGAACGCCAACTGGGTCAGCTCTCTCGATCTGAGAAACGGGTAGCGCAATGGATCATTGAGAATGTAGCGAGTGCGGTCGACGCGTCTATTAGCGAGGTCGCGGAAGCGACGCAGGTCTCCCAGCCAACGGTGATTCGGTTCTGTCGGAGCATGGGTATGACGGGTTTTCGTGATCTGAGGACCCACTTGATTGCGGCGATGCAGAGACCAGATAATTATCTTCACAACGATGTTGCTATTAATGACGATACGGATGATGCCGTTGTCAAAGTTGTTGAAAGCTCGATTCGCGCACTGGTAGATTTGCGAACACTGCTCTCCGGTATGCCTTTTCAGGCTGCAATAGACAAGATGGTGAACGCCCGACAGTTGATATTCGTTGGATTGGGTGCCTCGGGGTATGTCGCACGTGACGCTTGCCATAAGTTTTTTCGCCTTGGTATACCCTGCGGCACGGCACTTGATTCGCAGACGATATTGCAGCAATCGGCAATCGCGCGTTCCGACGAGGTTTATGTTGTTATCTCTCACATGGGTGAATGGGCAGAGATGGTCGATGGCATGCGATGCGCCCGAGACAGAGGCGCAACGATTATTGCGTTAACGGACCCGGTTTCAAGCTTGGCCAAAGTGGCAACTTGGGTGTTTGATTGTCACCCGCCGGAAGACACTAATGTTTTTACTCCGATGAGTTCTCGTCTTGCGCAACTGACGCTCCTGGATGGTTTGCAGATTGGGTTAGCGCTCGAGTTAGGTGAGCAGGCTGAAGAAAACCTCAAGCTCACGAAACAAGCGTTGTTTTCAAAATGGTCACAAGATCCTTGAGCGCAGGGTCAAGTTTTTTAATTAGGGTTGCTATTTGATGGCGCCCTCGACCTACTGCTGTGATTTGCATCGGTGGTTACGCCTCTTGTTGTCTACGCTGTTCTAACTGGGCACGTATCTCATGGGCTTTTTCCTCTGTGATAGGAAAGCCAACGATAGTCCAAATCGCGATACCAGAAAACAATGCAGGAATGAAGGCGTCAAAGATCCGCATGAGTAAAATGCTATTTTCGCTTTGCATGCCGCCCAAGCTAACGTCGAATCCCGTTGCGTTCAGTAGTACGCCGCCGGCGGCGAGTGCTGCAGCCATGCCAAGCTTGACTACCCACCAGAAGATAGAACCGAACATGCCTTCTCTCCGTTCTCCTGTTTCGAGTTCATCAAGGTCACAGACATCGGCAATCATGGCGCTAACGATCGGAAACAGTCCTCCTAAACCAAATGCAATGAATGGTGCCGGTATTAAGAGCATCAGAGGATACTCAGGATCGTAGCAAAACCATTTTAAAGCATAGCCGAACAGGGAAATCCCGGTGGAGCAAAAGAATGCTCGTCGCTTTCCTATTTTAGTGGCCAGCCAAGTGACAAAAACAATGATACAAAATGTTGCGATAGCCCCGATTGTACCAACATAGCCGGCATAGACCGCGCCTTCGGATTGATCGCCGCCAAATACGTAGTAGATGATGACGTAGAACTGAAAAGAAGATACC
>CAJXBG010000173.1 GCA_913050215.1 uncultured Gammaproteobacteria bacterium | reverse complement strand
GTCCACCGTGGGGCACGACGGGTTGATCCATCTCGTGGCAGATTGCCAGGATTTGGGCAACCTCTTCTGTAGATTTAGGTCGCACAAGTGCAATGGGTAAGTTTGCGCCCGGGAAATCTCTCTCGGTCAGCGCGTCTCCACTAATGAGCCCACCAGCACTAACAACTTTGGATAGCTTTTCCAGCAATTCACTCATACGACTCTCATTACTGTGATGTTGATAAGATACTAACACAGCGCTGAAATACCGTGCGACCCGATGCGGATATGCGCCACAGATTGAGGCACGGCTGGAAAAAACCGATTGTCGTTAGGACGATTGGTAACAACTCTGCTTGCTGAGGGTTTTATCCGTTTTGGAAGATGCCGGTCAACCAGCGCAGGTAACAGACCGTGCGATTCAGTTTTGCTGTGAGACACTACTGTATTGTTGGTAAAGAAGTCCCCCTACAATTAACGAAAGCCCGATATAGGTTGTAGAGTGAATACTTTCACCAAGTATTAAGTGAATCAAGACCAGCGAAATAAAGGGCGAAATAAACACCAGATTGCTAACCTTACTCGTGTTCTCAGCCATCCTCAGTGCTTTCGACCAAAGCAGAAAAGCAATCGCCATTTCAGCGAACCCTATATAGACAGCGCCGATTAGTTCATCGAGTGAAGATACTGCAGGTGAAGAAAATATCAGACAAGCCAAGAACGACACAGGAAGTGCCACGATAAAATTGAGGCAAACCGCGACCGAAGGCTCGCGCTGATCGCGCACATTAATAATCCAATATGTTGCCCAAATAAACGTCGAGACAATCGCGAGTAAGAGACCCACTACGGCGCTTTCATCTGCCACCGACAATCCTGCTGTTTGAAAGCTCTGTGCCGAAGGGAATTGTCCCTGCATGGCTATCACCACGACGCCCGCGTAGCACACAAACGCGGCAACAAAATCCGCCCGGGTAATTCTCTGCCCTAAAAAGAATATCGAAAGGAACGTCAGCACAATTGCCCAGGTATAGTTGATAGGTTGAACAACCTGAGCGGGTAATCTGTCGTACGCGGCGAACAGTATGAGGTAGTACAAGACGGGGTTAATGCAGCCAGAAATTAAGGTGATTTTCCAGTGGCTAGCAAATTGATCGCGAAGGGTGTGAAAGCTGCCGCGAAACCAAGCAACGCCCAAAAGAATAAGCGTCGCAAACAACGTTGCGTAAAAAACCAGCTGAAAAATATCAAGTTGTCTTAATGCAAGCTTGAACGCTACGCCGACAGTAGACCAAAGCAGCACAGTTGCCAGACCATATATGTAAGCTTGATTCTGCCTTGAAATAATGACACCTGTCAGGGAAGTCATAAACTGGTGCCCGGGGCCGGGGTCGAACCGGCACCGCTCGAAAGCGACAAGATTTTAAGTCTTGCGTGTCTACCAATTTCACCACCCGGGCAATAGAGATGGATCGTGAAAGGCGCGTAGTTTAACTACCTCGGGACGGTTGCTCAATCGCTGAAGGCAAATCTTTCAGGATAATTAGGTCGAGGCCCTGCTTTTGATGATCGATGAGGCTATTTATGCTTACGAAAGCGAGCTTGAGTCTCAACGTCCTTGTTGAATAAATTGATGAAATCGGCGAGGCCTCATCAGTTCCCGCTGTTGGTGAAAGCGCAAATTCGTGGGTTTTGTGTTCTGGGAGTCGTGTGATGCAGACTAAATTAGTGCCAGTCTGCTTAGCGAGATTAAGACACTAACCGGCCTCATTGGCTTTCTACTTCTAGTAGCCGGCATAGAATTCAGCTTCAATCGTAGACATTGGTGAACGGTCTCTTCATAATCTATTTGTGGCACTTGCAGTGTCATAATCCTCCTCAAATCCGGTTGCAGCTGATACGTGTCTGATACTGAAATCTATACCCCAACCTCTGACGGGCGCCACCAGCGCAGTCGCGATAGTAAGCGAAAGATCGTGACCGCAATGCTTGAGTTAGTGCGCGCGGGGGTTATCGCGCCGACCGCTGAGGAAGTTGCCGCTCGCGCAAATGTGGGCTTGCGTACGGTGTTTAGAAGGTTCAAGGACATGGAGAGCCTTTACGTAGAGATGTCACTGGCAATCAGCCAGAAAGTCGCTCCCCTACTGGATGAGGCGCCAAGCCATGAGGACTGGCGGCAAAACTTTAGGCAACTACTTGAACGTCGTCTCCAATTGTATGAAATCATCATGCCCTACCGCATTGCGGCGAACGCGATGAAACTGAAGTCCCATATTTTGCTATCCCGACACAGTGAGCTGGTCAGGGATGAGCGAAAGCTATTGCGTGGCGTTCTACCTGGCTTTTTGTTGGCCGATCCCGTGCTCGCAGAGGCACTCGAGGCCGCGCTTAGTTTTGACATGTGGAATCAGCTTCGTAACGATCAGGACCTTAACGTAATTGAGGCAACGGCCGTGGTTCAGAAGTTTTGCACCGCGCTGTTACGCGGCGCCTAAGGCCATCGGTTAATTGCAATATAAAACAGGTTAACAACCCCGCTCTGCCCCACGACAGTGATTGAAAAAGCATGTCACTGCCATGATGCCCAATCGATCATATGCTTCTAACAAAATTCGGCTCGAACGAGCTTGGATTAAATGCCAGTTTCGTCTGAAATTTTGTGCGTGCAGCTTAACCTCGATGCTGGGGTCAAGGGATAGCATGATGAGGTAAGGGCTAAACCGTTACTTAGCTCACCAACACATAGGCTCAAACAAGTGCTGACTCATTCGAACGAAAGAACCTAGATGATAACTGCTTCACGCAAGCGACCGGTGATTGAGGCGACCAACTGGAAAAAGTCGGTCGCCAGTCAAGTTA
The DNA here is from genome assembly GCA_913050215.1 of uncultured Gammaproteobacteria bacterium. GTDB lineage: Bacteria > Pseudomonadota > Gammaproteobacteria > Pseudomonadales > Azotimanducaceae > UBA4582. Next base: position 4,438 of record CAJXBG010000173.1, on the reverse strand, counting down.
CTCTCCGTGGAAAGCTTTAACATCCATACCGCCATCATAAATCGCGGCGTTCTGAACAAGATCGGTACCCTGCCATGTTACGGTGCTTCGTACAGATCCAAGGAAATTGGCCCATGCGGGTTGAGTGTTAAGGTAATTCATCCACTCTTCCATTTCAGCGACCGATTGAAAGCCGTTAACGAGCATATGCGTTGAGAATGCATTATTAGCGCCGTTGCGGTTGCCAATAGGCAGCGCATGCACCGCCGTTTGACCCGGATATTTATCACCTGTCGCCGCGATTAATGTATCCATTGCGCCAACGAGTTTGACCGGATCTGTTGAATGAAACCGAGTCACTTGCCAAACACGGTCCTCATTCGAAATATCGCCCCATGTTTTGATCATGCTCCCCATATACTGAGATACGGGTGTTGAGGAGGCCTCCAATGCGGCCCAAAAAGTGGCTATGTCGGGGTCGCCGACAAGGCTGTTTTCCCATTCTTCGATAGCCGCCATGCTATCCATCAATAACACAAAGGTATGCGTAGCGGGACTGATGCCGTTGGCTAGAATCGTATTGACATGCAGCCCACCTTTGTAGCTTTTACCTTTTTTAGACTTCATAAATGTATCCGTCGCCTCGAGCACTGCCACTTGTTTCGAGTTAGGGACCGCAACTTCGTATATTTTAAAAGACGGTGCGGCGAGGACACTGTTACAGATTAGCGCCAGAGCGCCGAGCAAGAGGTATTTGAATGAGACGTGCATTTTTCGATTCCTTATGTTGAGTTTTAGACCTTGCAAAAGCCGAGTCGCTTTCGCGAGTTTCAGTGGACAATATTCGAACGATCTTTGCGGGTGCGTCAATATTGGTTCGATTTTGGTATTTAGATTCACCCATTGCACACGATGGAATGGCGGCATCACTTGCTAAATACAAGCCATATGTTACATTAAGTTAAATCTATAAATTGCTGTATTAATTGAGAATTATGTAGCATAAATTGGCTGATGCGGGTGTTTACAAAATCTCAGCCCTCCTCGGCTGAGAAATTATCTTGCCGAGTAACCACGTCTTTACGCTTTATTGGCCTCGCGTTATGCTAAAACGCTAGTTGGAGGAAAACTAACGATGAAATTTCGACTCATAGCGATAATGCTATTCTGCGTGACCTTGTTCGGTTGTGATCAAATACCGAAGGACGCGGACGATGCTCCGAAAGACGTGAGCGAGGCTCAGAAAAACGTGGATGAGGCTCAGAAAAACCTGAGCGAGGCCGAGAAAGACCTGAGTAAGGCTCAGAATGACCTAAGCGAGGCTCAAAAGAACCTGAGCGAAGCGCTTAGCGAGGCGCTTAAAGATCTGAGCTTGGCCCAGAAAGACGTAAGCGATGCTCAGAAAGATGTCAGCAAGGCGCCAAAAGACGTGAGCGAGGCTTCTGAAAGACGCGGTGACACACCGTTGCCCATACACAAAGGTAAACCTCTGAAGCGAGATGGCGTTCTTTACGCGTTGAATAGCACCGAACCACTTAACGCAAAGGTTCAAACATTCTATAAAAATGGCCAGCTTGAAGCTGAGTTCACAGCGATTGATGGCAAACAGCAAGGCCGATATCAGAGGTGGCACCAAAACGGCCAGCCTGCGATTGAGAAGACACCCATTAACGGAAAGAACCAATTCACGACGAAGACCTGGAACAGGGACGGTCAGCTTGAATCAGAGGCCACAGAAGTTAATGGCAGGATGACAAGCGTATATCAGACATGGCACGAGCAAGGTCAGCTTCGGAGCAAAACGACTTATGTCGACAGCATGAAGGAAGGATGGTACCGGCAATATGATACCCAAGGCGTTGAAGTGGCTACCGTCTGCTACCGTGCTGATGAAGAGACGAGTTATATTTACTGCAAGGAGAATTAATAATTCAGGCAGTCACGGGAATCTAGGGTGATTGAGCGTAATCATGCTCCGATGAGAATGAAAAAACGTCGTTATAAGAAGGCTCTCTATCCCTGCGCAGGAATATCGGCAAGCCATGAATAACATTTCAAGTGTGCCCGTTCTTGTCACCAAATTATTCGATCGTAATGCTGTCGCTAGGCTCAGATCACACTCGCAAAATCTCCGTTGATCAACTCATCATAGAGAACCATGATGAGACAGTCCAATTGCTATAAGATCCTCGATTCACGCTTTCAATACCACCGGTAAACGAGTTAATGTTTACTTTAGATATGTAACAGGACGCTAGATCTCATGTTAAAAGTCATCCTCCTCTCATGTTTGTTTTTCGCTTCTAATGTCTTGGCAGAGGGTAATGTCTTGGCGGAGAGTAATGTCTTGGCAGAGAGTAATGTCTTGGCAGAGAGTGTTGAGCAGCTGAAAGTGAAAGCAGCGCAAGGGGACATCATTGCCCAGTCTCAACTGGGGCTTATGTACGATACCGGAGATGTCGTTGTTCAAGATTACAAAGAAGCCGTTAAATGGTACCGGCTAGCGGCTGAACAGGGTTATTTAATTGCCCAATATAACCTAGGGGTTATGTATTATAACGGCCAAGGCGTTGTGCAAGATTACATAATAGCTCACATGTGGTTCTGCATTGCAGCAGCCAACGGGTATGAAAATGCTGTTGAATCTCGTGACTTAACCGCAAAAAAGATGTCATCAGAAGATGTGAGTAAAGCTCAGGGCTTGGCACGTGCGTGGGTTAACGTTCATCCGTAGTTTCAATGAGCTCAGGATGTTTTAGTACCGCAGCAAAACAGTAAACTGTCGGCATAACTCTCTTAGCATCCGCATAACGCCCGATAGAGCGTTTACACAATACGCTGCTAAACAATTGGATTAGCAACGAGATCTAAGGTGCTGTTGAGCGAATGAAGGATGAACTGGGAATGAGCGCACGAAAAGAGATCACTGACCTGATGAACTTATATTGCACGGCGATTGATTCAGGAGACCTGAAAACCTTCGCAAGGCTTTTCGCAAATGCAACCTGGATTGCAGAGGGCCGAGTTCCTGGACCTGAATCCATGAACAACATGATTCTGTATGAGGATGGAACGCCACGTACGAAACACGTCATTACGAATCTGACACTGGATATTGATGAAGCGGCGGACTCAGCCAGTGCTCACTCTTATGTGACAGTGTACCAACAAACTCCTGAGTTTCCGCTTCAAGCAATTTTTGTTGGGAACTACTACGACAAGTTCGCTCGATCAGAACAAGGTTGGGCTTTTACCAGACGGGAAATTCGTCATTCGCTGATTGGCGACATGCGGGCGCACCTTAAGATCCCATCACTAACCATCCCAGGCGCGACACCCTGATTGTATAAATCAAATAAGCGCTAAGCTCGTGGAGTCAAAAAACATAGAAAAATCTTCCATCACTGTTTTCCTTCTATCAATTTATTCAAGACATTAGCAGAGACAGGGTTTTGCGGTTTTGAGAGGGTTTACACTGTGAACCAGAGAGACTTATCTAGGGCGATCAACGACTACTGCAAAGCGTAACCTCTGCAAGTCTGTTCTTTTTCTAAGTCTTCTACACTGTCGACTGTATAGTATTAATCATTGACTGCTTAGTCGCTGATAAGCAAAAGAAGCAGTCACAAATATAGATTCATTAAAAATATAGGAGATATCCCCGCATGATTAAACTTTACGGCCTTCGTATGAGCAACTACTACAGCCTGACGAAGGCGCTATTAATTGAGAAAGCATTAGACTTTGAGGAGGTCAAGAAAGCGCCTAGCCAAAAAGAAGATTTTCTTATGCTGTCTCCCATGGGGAAAATGCCTGCAATTGAGGTAGATGGTGTATATCTCTCCGAGTCAATTGCCATCGCGGGTTACCTCGAACGTCTGCAACCACAACCTGCCTTGCTCCCAAACGATGCATTGCACGCGGCCAAGGTTATGGAACTGGTCTGTCATCTCAAGTTAGATGTTGAGCTGGTCGCTCGACGGCTGCTGCCTGAAGTATTGTTCAAGCAGCCAGTCTCAGAAGAAACCAAAGCAGCGGTGAAAGCGGATCTTGCGAAAGGCATGAAAGCGGTTGAGCGTTTGTTTGTGGGCGCACCTTATGCTGCCGGCGATCAATTGACCCTGGCAGACTTCTATACCTTTTATTGCTTCGGTTTGTCCTCTGGGATGGTGAAGGCTATTTATGATGAGGATCTGTTGGATGGCTATCCTGCCATTCAAAACGTATTAGCGCTAATGGCCGAGCACCCCAGTGTTAAACGTGTTGAGACTGAAAAATCAGCTAAATAAGCCCATCTGCATTACCCCCCCTTTTCATCCCTGTTTGGGGCTTGAGGGTAGATCAGCACATAAAACATGAAGATCCACGAGAGCCTGCATAACGACGTTTCACGGGGCCTTGTGAGAAGGGGGTGCTGGGCGACCAGCAGAAATAGGAGGAAATGGAGGCTGGGGTCGGA
>CAJXBG010000172.1 GCA_913050215.1 uncultured Gammaproteobacteria bacterium | reverse complement strand
GATTTGCTCAGTGAATTTGGTCTTTCACTGACAAAGTTTTCTGCACTAAACGCGCCAAGGCCCAACTTAGACCCGACTTTGTCAGGCCCTGGCCAGGTCCTGGATGTCACCACATGAGCTATAAAAATAGAAAAGCGGTAGCACTTGAGTATGGAGAAAACCCGGCGCCAATTCTAACAGCTAAGGGTGATGGCAAAATGGCGCAAGCGATCATTGAGGAGGCAGAGCGCCAAGGAGTTTACATTGCAGAGGACGCAGGTTTGGTCTCGCTGTTAAGTGAGTTGGAATTAGAGCAGGAGATCCCTGAGAGTTTGTATGTCTCCGTTGCTGTCATTTTATCTTGGGTGTATTGGTTAAAAGGTATGACACCAAAAGGACAGGACTAACCATAACTAAACCTTACCCATGCTTCCTCTGTGGCGGTTGGGTCTTACTTTCCCAAGGCGATCATATACCTCGACAGTATTTAAAGGATCTGGTGACTGGATCGTTTGCAGGGCACCCTTTATGGATTCTAATTTTCGTAACATAAATATTTCATTTCTTTTATGCAAATCTCTGCATTCAGAAACTACTGTAACTACATCATCCCATATCGTTATACTCATCGACGCCTCAGTTGGGGACGCATGTTGATTTTTGACTTTTGCTGCAAGCTCATCACTTGCCAGAAGACTCAAGATTTCAACCTTTTCTGGCTGGAGATTGTCGAAGGCATTTAAATCTTGTTCTTTTAGTGCAGAAAATTCGGTCTCGAGGAGCTCCTTTAATCGATTTGCCTGATCCAGAGCCAGCGAAAGGTACTCAAATTCGCGTTTTGACATGAATTATTCCTATACAAAAAAAAGTTATAAAAAAACCGCAAGCGGACAAACAGCTTACGGCTTTATTTTGTCTCTATCAAGAAACAGGCTAGTTGCTACTAATCATTCCTTCCAGAGCCGCAAAGCTTTCAGCAACCTTCTTAGCATCTATTGGGTAGTTACCTTCTTGAATTGCAGCTTTTATTCTAGCGACTTTGGCAGAGTCAAACTCCGCATTGGCAAGAGCAGTCTCAGCTGTTTCGCTTAAAACGAGTTCATCACTGGCTGTCTTAGCCTTGATCTGATCATCAACGCTCTTAGAGACAGTACTCGTTTTCTCATTTTTAACCCCGCCGCTATTGGACAGCTGAGCCGCAGTTCGGCCGAGGTTTGAAATTGGATCAGTCATAGTTTCTCCCATTGGGGTATAAAAAATACACCTTCTCAACAAGTATATCGGCACTAAGCCAGTTTTCTATAGTTTTTTTGTAAATTTTTTTCAGAGCCCTCTAGCTCTTCCCGGCCCAGTGACAAGCGCCCTGACTTTTTCATTAGACTCTGCGTTAAGCAAAATGATCTGCTGATCCAGGTTACCATTTTCTAGAGCTACCATTGTAGAGGTGATGACCAAAGGTCCAGTTCCAACACTAAGATAGACAGTATCACCTTTTTTAATCATTAACGAAGGCTTTAGATCAGAGCTCCGTATAGGTTGCCCTGCTCGTATCACTCTAATTGTTTCCATCTGTTGAATATCATCTAACGAGGTTACTGCATCTTTTGGCAGCTTACCAAAAAATGCAGTAACTGCTGTGTTGTCTGCATTAATTTTGTGTCCACGCGAGATTGCTTTGGAGCTTGTTAAAACGAAATGCCGAATGTTTATGTCACTCCGCGACAACGTTGTGCCTGCAACAAGATCCCGAGCTGCAATCGCATCATTGAGCAAAATTTTCGGAAATAGCGTTCTCGCGGCAGCTTTCTTCGAACTCGCTGGTTCAAAAATTACATCAGCACTTGAAATTTTTGAGCCTTTTAAAATGTCTTTTTTTAGCTTCGCAATGGTCACACTTTTGACAAAGTGATGCTTGAGCACTATCTGTCCTTTTTCGACATTCTTTACTAACAATAGATCTGCAATATCATCCAAAGAGGTGACTACATTCCTAGTCGAGCCAGAAACTTTAACCGCTTCTACCGAGCTCTTGAGCACACTTTCGCCCGCATCTTGTGCAGCTATATAGGCAAAACCCGCTTGGTTATCTTGCAGTCGAATACCCACATAAGCTACCCACTGTGAATCTGGACATGTCACTAGCACAGTCTGTTGACTTGTCTTGTAAGGAAAACTCACATCAAAGTTTGAAGGGCAAGTGGGGACCTGAAGTCGGCGATCAAGCGCTCGTACTTTAATACTATCTTCTTTGAGACCTGTTTGACTGGCAGCCCAAGATTTCACTGCCTTGATCATAGTTTCTTTTGAAGAAGGCAAGTCTTGCGCATACGCCGCAAAGACCATTAGCGAAAAAATAAAAGCAAAAAGGTTTGTGTGTTTGTACATAACAACAAAGTATGGGCCACAACCGTGGGTGACGCAATACTGACATAGTGGCAAAAATAGCGGCAACCCGTTGCCATAAGGGTGGCAAAAACACGTGCCTAACCTAAGACCGATCTAGCTTACTATCTGATATATATACAAAAAATGTACTAAAAGTGGCATGCCTTTACTACTTGGCATCTCTTTTGCATTCATCTAAGAGAAGAAACCTAAACCGGCGGCTTATCGAGATATCGGCAAAAGGTTTAAAAACTTTAATGGGCTTGATATGAAAATACTAGATTCAGCATTTGCATTCAGTGAACGTACTTTGTCAGTGCGCGGCCAGCGCATGGAAGTGCTCTCTCGGAACATCGCCAACGCCGATACTCCAAACTTCAAAGCGCAGGACGTAGATTTCAAAAGCATTTTAAGTAGTACGCAATCAGCCAGCACAATGAGAGCTACTCAAGCAGGCCACATCCACCAATCAACAGCTGCCACAGATGCCAACTTGGTTTACACCATACCTCTGAACTCATCTGTTGATGGAAATACAGTAGAGCTCAGCGTAGAGCAGGCCAAGTATGGTCGCGCCGCGGCTGAATATCAGGCAACACTGCAGTTTATTCAAGGCGATATGAGCGGAATTCGCAAAGCCTTAAAAGGAGAGTAATAGATTATGTCTATGAACAATATTTTTGGAATCGCCGGAACAGCGATGAACGCACAGATACTTCGAATGAATACTAGTGCCTCAAATATGGCAAATTCAGGTGCTGTAGCCGGTAGCGAAGAAGAAGCTTATAAAGCGAAACGTCCGGTTTTTGAGGCTCTGTTAGCCGAGCAACAAACAAACTCTAAATTTCCCACTCTTGGTGGTGTCAAGGTCACGGAGATAGCCGTGGACAATACCCCCAACAGCTCTATGTACGACCCGGGGCACCCTAGTGCAGATGAGAATGGCATGGTTTTTCTCTCGAACGTTAATGAAGTTGTAGAGATGGTAGACATGCTAGCCGCAGCTAGAAGTTATCAAAATAATGTAGAAGTTGTTAACACAGCGAAACAGTTAATGATGAAAACGCTAGATATCACAAAGGCTTAAAGGATAAATCTTATGGTTAACACTCTAACAGCATCATCTTTCGCAACAACGGCGCAATATGCAAATCAGCAGAACGCAGGAATGGCCTCTGAGGATGATCTTGGCCGTGATGCTTTTCTGACTCTCCTGACAACACAGCTGACAAATCAGAGCCCTTTGGACCCTATGGATAATGAGGCGTTTGTCGCGCAGTTAGCACAGTTTTCATCCGTTGAGGGTATCAAAGGCATGCAGACGTCACTTGAGGATATGGTTTCCGGTATGCGTCAAGATCAAATGATGTCTGGTGCTAATCTCGTGGGCAAGAAGGTTTCAGTAGAGGGAGGTTACTTTTTTGGCGGTAACGGGCAGACATCTTCAGGAACAATTAACCTGCCAAATGGTGCTGATTCAGTGGTGCTTAGCGTTTATGACGGTGAAACAGGTGACCTTATTTATCAAGAAACTCAAGGCAGCAAAGGCCCTGGCACTGCGGCACTGGACTGGAACGGACTCAATTCTGAAGGCGAGAGAGTCCAGAGCGGTAGTTATGTAATGACCGCTAGCGTCACCAAGGATGGGCAAGCACAAACGGCTTTGGTAAAAACACTCGCCGAGGTTAAGAGTGTTAAGTGGAACCCGCAGACACAACAGTTATCTTTAGAAATTGGCAATGGGACATACGTACCCCTGTCTTCTGTAGATAGTATCAGTAGCTAATAACAACTTTTTTACGAGGAATAACCATGTCATTTTATACGTCACTTACAGGCCTTAATGCAGCGGCGGCTGAGTTAGCCGTAGCGTCCAATAATATTGCCAACTCAAGTACCACAAGCTTCAAACGTTCTGATGCGAATTTTGGAGACATCTTTGCGATGTCAGCTTCATCCAATATGGCAACAGCACTCGGTGGTGGTGTCCAGTTGATCGGAGTTGATCAGCAGTTTTCACAAGGGGGGCTAGAGCTCACAGACAATGCCTTGGATATTGCTATTTCAGGCGATGGATTCTTCCCAGTTGCTACAGATGATGGCTCTAATATGTACACCAGAAATGGTTCATTTATGTTGAATGAAGACAATCTTGTCGTTAACAGCGCCGGACATATTTTGCAGGTCCATCCTCTTGGAGAAAATGGAGATAGTGACTTTAACCAGGGCCTCCAGGGATTGAGCATTGAAAGAACAATCGCACCAGAGCCAACAACCAACATTGCCCTTAACGTAAAGCTCCCCGAGTCAGCCACGGTCATTGGAACCGCTGGAGATACAGCGATTGATCCAAATGATCCGTCAACCTTCAATCAGTCACAGATCATGACTTTGTATGATGATGCTGGAGAGTCTTACACAGCCACAATCTATTACCAAAAGATTGGCAACGACGTTGCTAATGGAGCAAATACTGAAGACCAGTGGAGAGCAGCAATCTACGTTGGAGATGCCGGTGCACCCTCTAACACACTAACCTTTAATTTTGATCAAGACGGAGTAGTCACTGCAGCGATTGCCGATCAGACAGTTGCGGCGTCACCTGTTGATGGCCGAACTCAGCCCATTACGGTTGGATTTGAGGCTTCAACACATACAAAAGGATTTGAAATCGCTAGCCAATCCATTGACGGCCTACCCCAAGGGGAGCTAGTAAATATCAATGTTCAAGAAGATGGCGCCGTTATGGCGATCTATTCCAACGGCAGCCAGTTGACTTCAGGACGGATCAATCTTGCTAATTTTACCTCTCCAAAAGGACTAAATCAGGAGGGCAATACTATTTATACCGCGACAAATGCTTCAGGAGCACTGACATTCGGTGAGCCAGGAACTACAGGTGTCGGCAAATTAGCCGGGGGTGCGAAAGAGCGTTCAAATGTAGATTTAACTGACGAGCTGGTGAAATTAATTTCTGCCCAGCGTAACTTTCAGTCCAATGCTAAGGCGCTAGAAACCTCGGGTACTTTGACGTCAACATTAATCAATATGCGCGGTTAATGATAATAAGGATGATTAGGAATTAATAATGGATAGGCTTATTTATACCTCTTTAGGGTCGATAACAAACCAATCTGCTGTAAGGGCACAAATTACAAATAATTTGGCTAATGTGTCCACTGTTGGTTTTAAAGAAAGCTTCGCTTTAGCCAGCCAATCATCAGATGTTGAAGGGGAAGGCTTTAATTCTCGTTCATCTGTAAAGATGAATATGGAAGACATTATTGATTTAAAGCCAGGGGTGTCAAACCGAACTGGCCGAGCTATGGACATAGCACTGCAGGACAAGACTGTTTTAGGAGTCCAGGCACAGGATGGAGAAATTGCCTTCACTCGTCGAGGTGATTTACGCGTTTCACCCACCGGGCTGATAGAAAACGCAGCGGGACATCTCATTTTAGGTGAAGCAGGCCCCATAAATGTCCCACCAGGACAAATGGTTACCATCAGTCCTGATGGAGCTGTCTTTGGATCCCTTCCTAGCGAACCAGAAACGCCTCCTGTCAGACTCGGGACTCTACTATTGCGTGATGCGAGTGAAACACCACTAACTCGCAGGACAGACGGATTGTTCGAACCTTTAAATCAAGAACTTAGAGGAATTGATTTTCCAACAGGACCCTTACCAGTATCACTCCAGAGTGGATCTTTAGAGGGCAGTAACGTTAATCCCATAGAGGCGATGGTTAATCTTATGGATTTTAGTCGCTCATATGAATCACAGATAAAAATGATCAAAGAAATTAAATCAATCGACGAAAACGGCGCATCAATGATGCGAGTTCAGTCATAAAGAATTGTAAAAAGAGGACCATGATATGGACGCATCACTTTGGATTGCCAAGACAGGATTAACAGCGCAACAAACGCGCATGCAAGTTATTTCGAACAACTTGGCTAACGTAAACACAACAGGCTTTAAGAAAGATCGAGCGGTTTTCGAAGATCTTCTGTATCAGAATATCGTCCCCGCCGGCGGGCAGACAGATGCACAGTCACAAACTCCTACGGGGTTAATGCTTGGCACAGGTACTCGTGTTCTGGCGACTGAAAAGCTTCATGGCCAGGGCAACATTATTACTACTGAGAATGCCTTAGATATTGCTGTAACCGGTGAGGGCTACTTATCGGTTCAGCAAGCGGACGGCACTCTTGCCTACACTCGAGATGGTTCCATGAAGTTGGACGCTCAGGGTCAGTTGGTCACATCAGGTGGTGAGGCCATTGTTCCTGCTATCCAGATTCCTGAAAACGCAACAAGCGTAACAATAGGTCGGGATGGAACAGTCACAGCTGAACTTGCCAATGGTGGTGGTGCAGCTCAGATAGGTCAGATCCAGTTATCTTTATTTATTAATAATTCAGGCCTTCAGCCGGTGGGTCGAAACTTACTTAAACCCACGGAAGCCAGTGGTGATGCAATCGTCAATATACCTGGCGAAGGTGGCACAGGAATGTTGATGCAGGGATCTCTAGAAGCTTCAAATGTGAACGTTGTCGAAGAGATGGTAAACATGATTGAAACCCAGCGAGCCTATGAAGTTAACTCCAAAGCGATCTCAGCGGCAGACGGCATGTTACGTTTCTTGAACAACAATTTATAAGGATATTCTGATGACTGCTTTGAGAGCTTTTATACCTCTAGCCACCGTTTGCTTGCTTAGCGCTTGTGCTGCGCAACCAAAAATGATGCCGACTGCTGAATTCTCTCCGATTCAACCCATACCTGCCAAGCCAAATCGGCAGGTGACCGGTGCGATCTTTACAAATGGCAGAGACCTTTTTGGCGATCTACGCAGCTATCAGGCAGCAGACATCCAGGTGGGTGACCTAGTCACAGTGCTATTAAATGAAACAACTCAGGCCTCTCGAACATCTGGTTTAACCACTAGCCGGACAACAACCAATGATGCCATCGGCCTAAATCAGAAAAATTCCATTGTCGACAA
>CAJXBG010000171.1 GCA_913050215.1 uncultured Gammaproteobacteria bacterium | reverse complement strand
CCACTAGCGAACTAGGAAAGTTTCGACATGGCGTTGCTATTTTAGCAAGAGAGAAGCAGGTGCCACTCGTACCCGTGATCTTAAAGGGCCTGCGTGAAATGCGTCCTAAGGGAAGTCGTGAGATAACACCGGGTCCCGTCAGTGTGACTTTCCTCGCGCCTATCCATGTTTCTAGAGAGATGGCGGTAGAGGACGCAACAGTCCTACTGCAAAGTACAATGAATCGTGAATTCGGTAAACCGCTTGTATTCCCAACCGGCTTGCCAGCAAGCGACGGATTGGAAAAAGCCGCTTAAAAACCATTGTCGATAAACTGAGGTAATAGCAATACGCCGGGAAGAGGCGCTTGCTGTCTTTTCCTGGTGTAGCCAATGCGAGCATCTCTATCATCGGGGAGATGTGACTCGCCGCCAAGTCGCGCGTTTCGCGCCATTGCCTGTGATTAAAGCAAATCAGAGCAAAAAATTAACCTAGCATTGCGGGATTCAATTGCCACACTGAAAAGTTGAGTGCAGTGGCAAAGGCTACCCAAAGAAAGTAGGGCACCAATAACATTGACGCTAATCGATTAAATCGCCATGCAAGCACAATCGTGACTGATAGCAAAACGATCAGCGTCAGAATATTTACAAACGCGTAAAAGCCAGAAAGCCAGGCAAAGAAAAACCATGACCAAAATACATTGGTCATAAGTTGCACGAAGAAAAGCAGGAACCAGTTTTGTGCGCTTGCAAACCCGTGATCTCGCCAGATAAGCCAGGCGGAGAACGCCATCATGGTATAAAGCAAAGTCCAGACTGGGCCAAAGACGGTTGCAGGAGGTGCCCAACTGGCCAAGGTGAACTCAGCGTAAATTTGCGGTGCATCAGCAGAGCCAAATGCTGCCAGCCCTGCCATAAAATAGACAAAGACTATCCAGCCAACGGCGCCGAAAAATTGACGAGTACGTGTCATCGGGTTAACTTCATAATAGACAAACCCACGTTATCAAAATCGGCCACCTACGCATATAGCAATCCAGGGCGAAGATGAATTGATAGAAGATGCGCATCAACTGCGAGCAGCAATGAACCCGAAATACATCCGGAGAATGGAACATGACAATTGTGCTACGTGACGCTAACGCTGGCGACTTAACGTATTGTGTCGGGTTACTCGCAGAGCTGCAAACAGCCACCTCTTCAATTCAAGGTCCTCCGCATACCCAGGTATTCGAGGAGTTGCTGACAAAAGCACGCGGCCAGATAGTCATTGCAGAGGAGGGTGGTGCCATTCTTGGCATGGTAACCGTCAGTTATAACTTGGCGATGCGCTATGGTGGTGAATATTGCCAATTAGAAGAGTTGATCGTCACGCCAGCCGCGAGAGGCAAAAAGTTGGGAGGGTTGCTTGTTCAGAAGGTGGTCGATAATGCGAAAGCAAGAGGTAGTGCCGAGATAGGCTTGTATTTGGTTGAAGCAACTGAGCACAATCGCCCTTTTTACGAGAAGTATGGATTTGTGGCCGTCGGTACAGAAATGCGTCAGAGGCTAAAGAAGTAGCAAAAAGTTGTGCGAACCGAAGAGGTTAGCAAGCGAGCAAAATAACATTTGACAAGAACTCGCTATTTAATGAGAATGATAATCATTCGTATATACGGAGTGATTATGGCACAACAACAATTGGCGCGAACAGGTAGCGCATTAACAGCATCGGATTTCGTCATTCAAACCCGGATGAACCATTGGGTTATTCCGTACAACTGCGAAATACTAAAAGCGTTACTGCTTGAGCAAAATATACATGCCTCTGATTTGCGATTTAAGTCAGCATCTCAATGTCAGGGTTTTATAAAGAGGCTGTTTTTGCTCGCGGCGGAGGACGAATGTCGGCACCGCATGCCGTCAAAAATAGCGACGTTAGCCCGTGAATTAATTCGCAACAAAGCAAACTAGCAAGCATTCAGCCTGTTGAATTAGCGCTACCACTCACCGGCAATGCATCCTTGCGTTAACGCAGGTAGTATGACTTTTTTATGAATGCCAAATAGCAGGTGGTCTTATGAGCGAGTTTTTATCCTACGAAGTCTCCGATGGCGTCGCAACATTAACAATTCAGCGGCCAGAGAAACGCAACGCGATGACCTTCGCGATGCTCGGCGACTTTATCGAAATGGTGGCGGCCGCAAGTGAGGATCCTGAAGCCCGGGTCCTGATCATTACAGGCGTGCCTGGATCATTTTGTGCCGGAACTGACTTGTCGGACCTCTCTACTATCCCTGGCAAAGAGCGAGGCTTACGTGGGACCGCGGAAGAGCGAAGCAAATGGTGGCCAATTGTTGATTGCACGATACCTGTGATTGGCGCAATTGACGGTCCTGCATTTGGCATGGGCGCTGAATTCACGTCGCAGTGTGACATTCGTTTGTGCGGAGAGTCAGCGCGATTCTCATGGAACTTTTCGCATCGAGGGCTGGTGCCTGACACCGGAGCAGGTAGTTGGCTATTACCAAGACTAATTGGCGTTCAGCGGGCAATGAAGTTGCTCTATACCGGTGACGTGCTCTCGGCGCAGGATGCGCTGGACATTGGTTACATCGATGAGCTCGTACCTTCCAGTGAACTTGCGGCATCTGCTCAGGCGCTGGCAAGCCGAATAGCCAAGAACTCCCCCTTTTCTCATAAGCGAGTTAAGTCTCTGGTTTATGAGGGGCTTGGTGGCGATGTAAGCGAACACATGAAACGTCATACACAAGCAATGGCTGAGTGTTTTGCCTCTGACGACCATCAGGAGGGTGTTGCCTCGTTTCTGGAACGTCGCGGAGCAAACTTTACTGGTAGCTAAGGACGCGATATTTTTGTTTCGGCTGTGCAGCTCAGGGATATTTTGTCACGCAATTCGACTATTCAGTCGCCGTAGCAACTGACTTTTCCCTGGCAAATATTTCGTACAAAAAACACAGACCAAAACTTACGGCCCCATAGACGGATGCTAGGCTCACAACGTCTGGTCCTAAAGCGGGCCAAACTGATGGCGCCGAGATAACCCCGACAAGAAGCAACCCAAGACGAATGCCCTCAAGTTTTTTGGCATAAGTTCTACCTTCCAGAAAAGCACCCTGTACATACAAAGAAAAGATGCACCAGAAAAAAACGGTGAGCATAAACTCTCTAGAGACGATATCCTGCGTCGACGGTAACCATAGTGTCACCGCCGTGATGACCCAAAACTGCACAAAACTATAGCCTTTGTAAAAATTCGATATGTCCGGGTCGAAGCTTGGATACTGCCAGTCGGCAGCTTTTATGGGTTGTGCGTCTTCAGGGTACCAACCCGGGCCTTTGAACCAAACCCTGACTTTATCCGACCATCTTTTCGTCTTTAGCGATATTAAAAAGGTGTCGTACCATACGTATAAATTTGCCCACAGCGGATTAAAACTGCTCAGCTGATTGGTGACACCATAAACACATGGCCGGTCAGTCTCCTCGTCTTTGAACGTGCCAAAAATCCTGTCCCAAATAATAAAAAAACCACCGTAGTTCTTGTCTACATATTCAGGGTTTCGCGCATGGTGGACGCGATGATTCGAGGGCGTCACCAGTACCCATTCAAGGAAGCCTATTCGACGTACATGCTCAGTGTGAACCCAGAATTGGTAAATTAGATTTAAGCTGCCAACAGATATGATGACTTCTGTCGGAACGCCTGCAAGGTACAGCGGTAAATAGAAGACAAAACCAATATAGTCAGTGCTGGTCTGACGAAGTGCTGTGCTGAGATTATACTCTTCACTTTGGTGGTGGGCCGAATGCGAAGCCCACATGATACGCCATTGATGTCCGAAACGATGTTTCCAATAATAAAGACAATCGTAGGCAACAAACGTGACTACCCACAATAAAATCGAGTCTGCGGGCAGCTGTTTCACTCCAAGCCCTTGCACCAGATAACCGAACACTAGTCCCGACACACCGAGTCGCAAAAAACCTTTTGACTGACTCAAAACTCCCATTTGCAGACTGCCAACGGTGTCATTAATCCGATAAGTATTACGCTTTCTTAGCCAGCCGTAAATGAACTCTAGTGCGATGAAAAGAATAAAAAAAGGTACCGCAATGGTGATGTAGTTCATGTATCTGGCCTTGTTTTCTGCAACGAAATCGAGGAACAATAATGCTGTTCTTCGCCCCTCAAGCGTAACACATGGCTGACTAAAACGAGGGGTTTTCGCGTAGATAACCAGACAGGCCGTTTGCTGAGAGAGGGCCCACAATTTGGTCGTTGCGCGGGTGCCATGGACTTAATTTTGTGATTGTTCAAATATGTCAGTGATCCAGAATGATGCCAGCAATATACGGGTCTTTGCTTGCTGATTTCCGCTATATCGCTACAATGCGCCCCGAGCGCGGATTTTTACAGTCACTTTCGTGTGATCCGTTACCCCGTCGTAAGCGCAAAGATGTAGAGCATTAGCTATGAGAAGCACGTACATTACCGCCGGCATCATTGCAGCTTTGGTTATTGCATGGCTGGCAACAGGCCAACTTCGGGATCCGATAGCACCACCCGCATCTAGCGTAGCTGAGGCCAATCTTCGTAACGCAGCAATGATGGAAGAACGACCTGCCACTAGAGTCAGAATCAGCACCCTACATGCTTCCGAACAGTCGCGTGTGCTTACCCTTCGGGGGCGTACCCAAAATAAACGCTCGGTGATGGTGCAGTCACAGATAAGCGGCCTAGTGGTTGATCGCCCGATAGAGCGTGGCGACCCGGTAAAAAAAGGCGATCTTTTGTGCCAGATCTCCGTTGAGGATAGGCGGGTAAGACTCGCAGAGTCGTTAGCCCGTGCGGAGCAGGCAAAAATAGATTTTGACGGAGCGCTAAAATTGGCTGCTCAGGGTTTGCAGTCCGAAACCGCCATCGCTGAGTCCAAAGCGCGACTGGCTGCTTCCAGGGCGCGTTTAAAAGAAAGCGAGCTCGCGCTGGCCAGGACCCATATTATTGCGCCGTTCGATGGCGTCGTCGAAAAGTCTCATATGGAAGTTGGACAATACGTTGCCCCGGGTTCTGCATGTGTCACGCTGGTCGACTTGGACCCTATGTTATTGGTCGGCCAAGTGGCCGAAAATGAGCTGCTGTCAGTTAAGGTAGGGCAAATTGCGACCGCCAAATTGCCCGAGGGCATTCACGTGAGCGGTGCCGTTACTTTTGTTGCAAAGACAGCGGAGCCAGGCACGAGAACCTACCTGGTAGAAGCACACGTTGATAACAGTGACTCATCAATACCCAGTGGCGTGACAGCGCAGATCGCTATTCCCGTTGAGTCCTTGCTCGCACAAAAAATCTCACCCGCTTTATTGGTGCTGAGTGATGCTGGGCAAATGGGGGTTAGAACCATCAACGCTGACAATATCGTTGAGTTTAACTCTGTCGATATCCTCAGGGATGAAGCCGATGGTATCTGGGTGACCGGCCTTTCCGCTGTGGCAAAGGTGATTGTAGTAGGGCAGCAACTTGTGGTTGCCGGCGAGAAGGTGGAAGCCACCCATGAGTCGATAAACTTAGTTGGCGGCGCTAAAGAAAGCGAGCACCCCGCGTTATGAACGCTTTGGTAGACGCGGCGGTAAATCGGACTCGAACGACCCTCTTACTCATGCTGATGGTGATCATTGCCGGTATTTTTTCACTAAAAGCAATTTCGGTCGAGGGCGACCCCTATATCCAGATGCCTTTCTTCCAGATCGTTCTTTTTAATGAGGGTATTTCACCCGAAGATGCTGAGCGGCTTCTTGTGATGCCCATGGAAATTGAACTGCGTAGCGTGGAAGGCATCGAGGAGGTTACGTCCTTCGCGACAGAAAATTACGGCATAATCAATGTAGAGTTCGATCCCGACGAAGATGTTACTGATGCGTTAATCGATGTTCGAGAAGCCGTTGACCGAGCAAAGGCTGAACTGCCGAGGTCAACAGAAGAACCGTTCATCAACGAGGAATCGACCTCAGACTATCCCATCCTGCAAATCAATCTCGTTGGCGATGAAGTCCCGG
Source organism: uncultured Gammaproteobacteria bacterium (assembly GCA_913050215.1). Lineage (GTDB taxonomy): Bacteria > Pseudomonadota > Gammaproteobacteria > Pseudomonadales > Azotimanducaceae > UBA4582. Next base: position 1,552 of record CAJXBG010000171.1, on the reverse strand, counting down.
AGCGCACGCTCTATGAGATTGCGCTGGATCTGCGCAACAAAATAGAAGGTATTCCAGAGGTCATGGAAGCCGAATTGCAAGGGCATCGGGAGGAAGTGCTTGAAATCGTCATTGATCCCATCGCATTGGAATCCTATCAAATCTCGGGTGAGACGTTAATTGCCACGCTTTCGCGGAATAACCGACTGGTGCCCGCTGGCAGTATTGATACCGGTGAAGGTAGGTTCTCTGTGAAGGTGCCCAGCGTGATAGAAGAGGCTGGAGATATTCTCGACCTGCCGCTGAAAACTAGTAACGACGCGGTAATTACCGTTAAGGATATTGCCTCTATTAAGCGGGCCTTCAAAGATCGCACGAATTACGCTCGGGTTAATGGCCAACGTACCATTTCTATCAACGTGATCAAGCGAGGTAATGCCAACATCATCAAAACGGTCGCTAAGGCAAAAGCGATTGTTGAAAGTGCCAGGGCCGACTTGCCGGGCAAGGTTCAGGTTTTTTATAGTCAGGATAGAGCACCTGTTGCGGAAACGCAGGTACGGGAACTGCAAGGCAACATACTCACTGCGCTCGCGCTTGTCATGGTGATCGTGGTGGCTGCGATGGGGCTTCGATCTGGTTTCATTGTTGGGCTGGGCATTCCTGTTTCACTTGTTTTCGCTATTACGATTCTGCATCAAATTGGTTACACCTATAACTTAATGGTTATGTTCGGCATGTTGTTGGCCTTAGGGATGCTAATAGATGGCGCTATTGTGGTCACAGAATACGCTGATCGAAGAATGATTGAAGGCGTAAACCGCAGAATCGCTTATGGCGAGGCTGCGAAGCGCATGTTCTGGCCAGTGGTCGCGTCGGTCGCGACAACGCTAGCCGCTTTTTTACCCCTCATGCTGTGGCCGGGTATGATCGGCAAGTTCATGCGCTATCTGCCAGTGACCGTTTTTACCGTATTGCTTGGCAGTCTTTTGTATGCGCTTGTTTTCGGACCTGCCATTGGCGCGGTATTCGGTAAAGCCGCTAAGGGACAAGACAAGTTCCGGCATGATCTTAACATCATGGAAAATGGCGACCCAACGACACTGGCTGGCATCACTGGCTGGTATGCTCGACTACTTGGCTGGTGTAGTCACCATGCTTGGCTCACCATGGTGCTCACTATTAGTATTCTGGTCGGTAGCTTTATCGCCTATAGCAATTTTGGGCGGGGCGCGATTTTCTTCTCGGATTCCGACCCGCAGTTTGGATTAGTGCGGGTAAGAGCACAGGGCAATATGTCTGCCTCTGAAATTAACGAGTTGGTATCGGAGGTGGAAAGTATTGTCGTAGGCGTTGAGGGAATTAAGGACATCAACTTATACACCATGATACCAGGAGGCCCATCGAGAGGCGCATCTGACCGGATAGGCCAAATGTATATCGAACTGTTGCCTGAAACACAGAGAAAGATTAAAGGCAGTGATATCTTCGAAGATATCCGAGAGAAAACCCGTCACCTATCGGGATTCACTGTCGAAATAGAAGAGATGCAGAACGGCCCCCGTCAAGGCAA
>CAJXBG010000170.1 GCA_913050215.1 uncultured Gammaproteobacteria bacterium | reverse complement strand
ACGTCATCCCAAAAATAAGTTCGGTCAGCCCCTGCATTATTAAAATTGAAAAAGATAATCGCCTGCACAAATGTGACGGACGTGTCTATTGAGGCCGTGGAAAAGTCAAAAGTGAGTGTTTCCCAGGCATTAGCAACGGTCGTGTTCACGATGACCTCTGAAAATACCGAAGCGTCGGCATTCTCAACCTTTAACAACACCGGTATGCCGGCAGCTGGAGAATAAACCCGAACAGTCATCGTTGTGCCATCAGCCGTAAACGGAATAGGATTAGCAAAACCACTGCCGTTGCCCATCACGGTGCCAGCGAAAGTTTCTGCTGTGCTACTTTTAACCGTTTGAGCAACCGTGTTGTCCGCATCGAGAGGATCGGCGACCAAGGACGACGACGCACCACCAAAATCAGTCAGTCCAAATGCTGTCGTGTCACCCTCAAAGCTTAAGGGCAAATCGATTTGGTCAAGGGGCGGAGCTTCAGTCTCAGCGACCCAGCGAATATTGTCGACCCTAAAAGTAATATCTCCGGATTGTGCTGTCGGGAACAACACGATACCTGTGTTAACCGCAGCCAAGTCAAGGCCGCCAGCAACTAATCGTGATACCGGCACTGTAATCTCTTCCCATACGCCATCAGCAATCACACCGAGGTTTTGATCGCCACTGGTACAAGGAAACGAGCAATCTACCTTCATGGTCATGCCGGTCGTATTGTTGCCATAATCTGATACGTTGAGATCGAAAACCAAGGCGCCAGCGCTATACGCAGACATATTTACCGGCGTTGGGCTTTTTACGAACCAGACGCCGAAGGCACTACTATCATTGAAACGCACTTCAACCACATCGCCGCGCGCTGTATCGTCATCTGCGAGTATCTCCCAGTTAACCTTGTTCGCGGGATCGGATGTAGCGGTGTAATCAGAGAACCCTGAACCAGAGTCAGAAGCAGCGATACCCGTTGCCCAGGCACTCTGGTTTACAGTATCAATAAATACGTTCAGGTTTGGTACATTACTTTGGAGATCCACGCCGCAAGCACCAACGACCTTACATGCGTTAGTGACGTAAATATCGTCTAAATACAAATCTGCGCTACCGCCCTGTACCTCAAGCACAAACGGATTGATAACCGCGGCCAAATCAACGCCCGTACCCCCGCAACAATCGACAAAACCCGGATTCGCAACTAAGTCACTGAATTTAACAGAGTAAGTTTTCCACTCACCGACTGCGATTTCATCCGTTGGTAACGTAAATTCTCCGACATTAGGAAAACCACTGTCGATCTTTATGACAATGTTGGCGCCATCTGAGAGCGAATTAACTTTCATGTCAAAAGCTAATTCCCCAACACCGTCACCGCCTTCCCCGCCTAGTCGATTATCAGAGAAATTAAAACCGGTTTTCAACACCGATGACTCGTCGTCGAAGACTTCAGAACCGAGATAAACGTTAGAGGTAGCGCCTGATATTTCGACTCGCCATACTGTATTTTCCGCGTCATCTGGATCCTGAAAAAGAGGATCGCTCACTACGGTTGCTCCATCACCCGTAAAGCCGTCTGGAACCAGGGTGTTGCTAGACTCTACACCGCCCGCGCTGAGGGTTAAAACGGCGGGTGCATCTTCGTAAAGGTCAAGACGCTCGATATAAGGCTGCGCAGTTTCGACATCTGCCAGAGGTCCACCATCGTTGTCCTCAAGCGGAACAATATTGACATCACCGCTACCGCAACCTCGACCTGTATCTGGATTAGCGTTGACACACTCCATTACGCGAACATAGTCTATTTCCATCACCTGCGGGAATGCAGTTGTCCCGTCAGGGCTGCCTACTGGGTTACCCCCGATCGCAAGGTTCAGTATCAAATGATACATCTGGTCAAAGGGTGCGTCTCTAGGTCCCGTTTTGAACGCGCCTAGTGGATCGTAAAACCCCTCTTCATCAGCAGGAAAATAGGTATACCAGTCATCCGATGTTTGGGTTTGGAAATGAACACCATCAACGAAAAATCGAATTTTGTCTCGTTCCCACTCCACGGCATACTCTCGAAACCCCTGTGTGGGATCAGTACCGTCATCAAAAGCCGAACCCGTACCGTTAAATGGTAGGGTTGGGAGCCCATAGTGGGTCGTGCTACGCACTGCTGTATTTCCATTTACACCGAGGTTAAAACCTTCGACGATGTCTATTTCACCAGACAAAGGCCAGGGACCATAAACAGTCGGGTCGCTATGATACAGCCAAATTGCGGGCCAAATACCCTGCCCACCTGGTAGCTTAGCACTCACCTCAATTCGACCGTAACGAAAATCAAATTTGCCGTTCGTGTCAAGCTTGGCTGAAGTAAAAGAACTATCTGCTTCTCTTCGTCCTTCTATCCTCAAGACGCCGTCGGCCAATGAAATATTATCTGCCGAGTAAACCTGCTCTTCGTTGTTCCCGAAGCCACATAGCTCTGGACAACCATCACCGGTGATGACGTTCCAACGGTTTGGGTCGATGCTTGTCCCGTCGAAGTTGTCCTCAAATACAGTGACAAACTCTACAACTGGCGGGTTGAATTCTCCCGCCGGCGTGCTGTCGCTCGCCCCACCGCAGCCAGTTAAAAACAACACTGCTGCAATGACTGCGACTTTTGTCTCTATCTGCCCGCACCATGATCTCGCTCGTGACACTGTGAACATTCGCTAACCCCTTCTTGGAACTCTATTTTTGTATGTTAAGGCATTAACCATGCCTCAAGGTAAACCTACACAATTACCTACAACTGAATAGATCAAAATGACAACGCTGTCATCACTATTCGTTTTTTCTTGTAACTAACAGCTTTTAATCAAATATTTTACGAAAGTTGCCTGAAAACGGACTATACACGCAGTTTAATCATCGTAAAGCCGACGGCGTGTTTATCACACAGACGCTTTTCCGGAACTCCACGAAAAAACTGACAACGTTGTCATTCTGACGCTTCGTCACGATTTGTCAACCCCAATTTCTCAGTATCTTTAACCCTTACTCAGACTGACGCCTTCTCACTCCCAGTATTCTTATAATTTTATACATGGCTTGATCGGGGATTAAATGGCGCAAATGCGCCATGATCCAAGGAGTACACAGCCTTCGACTACACATCACCGAGCTAAAATAGATTAACATCTAACAAGTCATCGATGTCCATTGTTAGAATTAGAAACACAGTTAGTACAACCCCTTGCCCCTCAGAACTGATACTATCCTGCACGCAACATTCAATAACGCGGGAATTAGTTGTCAATTTGAAGCAGAAAATCTGCAGTTTAGAATGCCGTACCATTGCAACTAGATTTCTTGATAAGCTCTTTGACAATTACTTTTTAGCAAAAGTTTTTCATAGGTGCGCTGACTTGGCTGGTCCACTACATACTCGGGAACAAAAGCAACTTCATAACAGATGAACATTCTTAACAATAAAAAACCGACCATAACGGACGTTGCAAAAAAAGCTGGCGTGTCGATTAAGACAGTTTCCAGAGTCGTCAACAAAGAAGCCAATGTATCTGACGGAACTCGCGAAAAAGTTCAAACTGCAATTGATTTGCTCAACTACCAACCTAACATTTCTGCCCGGCAACTGGCTGGAAACCGATCTTTTTCAATTGGCTTACTATACGAGAACCCGCACGAATTTAACTATATGAAAGGCGTCCTCGATGGCGTTTTCGATGCCTGTACGAAAGACGGTTACTCGCTGTTATTACGGCCTTGCCACTTTCCCGTGACCGCACTGCTAAACGAGGTAACTCAATTTTTACAGCAAACTCAGGTAGATGGCGTAATCCTCACTGCACCACTGGGTGACGTGCCGGAGCTACTGGAACTTCTCCAACTTAACAATACGCCTTTCGCTCAGATTTCCCCTAGCGACGAATCGCCTCGTAGTACTTGGGTTAGCTCGAATGATCTTGGTGCAAGTGAAATGCTAACGGATTATATTGTATCACTGGGTCATCGCAGAATCGGATTTATTAAAGGGCCACCCAATCATAGCGCGACGAATTTCAGATATCAGGGTTATCGCAACTGCCTCAAGCAACACGGCATTGCCTTTGAAAAAACACTCGTAAAATCCGGTTCGTTCGATTTTGAGTCAGGACAGAAAGCCGCGCGAAAACTACTCTCATTGCCAGCTCCCCCTACAGCAATTATTGCCAGTAACGATGACATGGCATCCGGTGTGATCCAAGTGGCGCACGAATTGGGTATGGCATTACCCGGTCAACTTTCAGTTGCGGGATTTGATGATACGCCACTTGCATCACGACTATGGCCACAGTTAACTACTGTTAAACAGCCTATTTCAGAAATGGCATCTGCAGTCACCGGCTTACTCATGAACGATATCAGGGACAAATCCCCGAATGCGCAACATCGAAGTTTTGAATTTGAACTAGTCGTACGTGACTCAACGCTGCCACCAGAAGCCTTTCTAAAGGAATAACTTCCTCTATCTAGTCATAAAAACGCCTGTGTATTTAGCGGCAAATTAGAATTTTTCAAATACAGATTGACAACGCTGTCATACAAACATTAAATTGCGCCAAAATTTTATAGACAAATCACAAGGAATTACCGGCCAAAGGTAGAAAAAGCTGAGCAAATAACAGCCACGACCACTTTAAGGATCAGGCAAGCGCGCTAACAGCAATCTACAAAACAAAAGCTAATTAACATTTTTGTCCGCCTGACCAAACTTGCGAACAAACTAAAAGCATCAGATAACGTGCGGTACTTGAGCTGACATAAGCATTGCAGCCTCACTAAAGGTCCGATCACGGATGAATGGCGCCACAAATATGGAGTTCTAACAATGAAACAACCACTTCTCAGCAAAGAAGATGACATGCGGGTCGAGCAATTGCTGTCTCGTATGAATCTTGAACAGAAAATTGGCCAGATGACCCAAACAGAAAGGATGACCGTGACACCTGAGGAGGTGAAGTCCTTCCATCTTGGTTCTGTGCTGAGCGGCGGTGGGTCGGCGCCAGGCAAAAACCAGCCAACTGACTGGCTAGCAATGTGTGACGAATATTGGGCTTCTTCAATGGAAGAAGATAGTGAGCACATAGCAATACCTATTCTGTACGGTGTTGACGCGGTGCACGGCCACAACAACGTAAGAGGTGCGACACTCTTTCCTCACAATATTGGACTAGGTGCAGCTAACGACCCAGAGCTTGTCTTTAAAATTTCTCAAGCTACAGCACGCGAGATGCTAGCCACCGGGGTTAATTGGACCTTCGACCCTGCACTGTCAGTTGCGCGTGATGACAAATGGGGAAGAACCTACGAAAGCTATAGTGAAGACCCCGAAATAGTCGAACGGTTTGCACCAGAGGCAATCCATGGACTACAAAAAGCCGGTGGCGTCGTTGCTTGCGCGAAACATTGGCTCGGAGATGGCGGCACCTCCCACGGGCTAGACCAAGGGAACACGGTCATGTCTGAAAGTGAATTAGTCGCATTGCATATGTCGCCCTACCTCCCTGCCTTTGACGCAGGCGTTCTCACCGTCATGGCATCTTTCAGTAGTTGGAATGACGATAAGTGCCACGGACACAAATATCTAATCACGGATAAACTAAAGCACGAATTAGGATTTGAAGGCTTTGTCATCTCAGACTGGGACGGCATCGACTACACGACCGAAGACTATTCAGACGCCATAAAAATAGCGCTGATGGCCGGCATCGATATGTTCATGGTCTCGGAAAAATGGAAGAAGTTTATTGCCCTAATGCACGACCTTGCTGTGTCCGGGGCTGTACCAATGAGCCGTATAGATGATGCCGTACGCAGAATTCTTAGGGTCAAAATCGCTGCCGGATTATTCGAGGAGACCAAGCCCTCGACAAGAGCCAAGGCATATCAACGGAGTTTTGGTGACTCTGATCACCGTGACATCGCGAGGGAAGCCGTTCGAAAATCCCTCGTATTGCTTAAAAATGAGGACGCCATACTGCCCCTCAACAATGAAAGTAGAATTCTTGTAACAGGAAAGAACGCCCATGATCGCGGTCATCAATGCGGCGGTTGGTCAGTCTCGTGGCAAGGAGAAAGCGGTAACGATCATATCGAAGGGGGCTCGTCTGTCTGGGAAGGCATTAAGGCTGTTGCGCCTAACGCTATACTTAGCGAAGACGGCTCAGATGCAAATTCAGAACTTCACGACGTCGCAATAATCGTCATCGGTGAAACACCCTACGCTGAGGGTCTGGGAGACATCAGAGAGGGAGATGACATACTCGTAGAAGCAGGATCAGATATTAACGGGTTGATTTCGCCACTCGATCCTTATGGCAGCACATTAGTTTTAGCGGATTTGCACCCAGAGGACCTGAAAGCAATCAGGAAAGTGACTCAGCTTGGCATACCTGCTGTTGTCGTGCTGATCTCGGGACGGCCGCTTGTTGTTGAAGCTGAGCTAGATGAGTCAAGCGCTTTTGTCGCCGCATGGCTACCCGGTTCAGAGGGTCAGGGAATTGCTGATGTTATATTCGGCGAATATGATTTTGAAGGTCGACTTTCGTTCTCCTGGCCGAAAAATGCTACGGACAATTTCAATCGCGGTGATGACGACTACACACCGCGCTTCAAATATGGATTTGGCTTAAATTACAGAGACGATGCCGACCAAGCGCAGTCTCACTTAACTTCCACAGAACATGCGCCAGAGTATAGAAACGCGGGATAAAAACATGAATAAGCCAACGCACTATGAAACGCTTGAAAAAGATCGAATACCGTTCGTCAGCAAGCTGATCTATGGCATTGGCGGCTTTGTAAATAATTTGCTGGCAGCCGCTGCTGGCGGCATGATGATTGTGTTGAATCTTGGGCTGGGCATGAACCCGGCTTTGGTTGGCTTACTGGGCGCCCTTCCCCGCCTAACTGATGCGCTGACCGATCCGCTAATGGGGTATATTTCCGACCACACGCAATCGCGCTGGGGGCGGCGTAAACCGTACATTTTTATAGGCGCAATATTGGCAGGTATCTTTTTTGCCATGCTGTGGCAGCTACCCGAAAACCAGAGTGAATCTTTCTATTTTTGGTATTTTTTGGGCGGTTCAGTGCTCTTTTACCTAGGCTACACAATTTTTGCAACACCCTGGGTTGCCCTCGGATATGAATTGACCCCTGACTACCATGAACGCACACGGTTAATGGGTGTGCAAAGTTTTATGGCGCAAACGGCCTACTTGATAGCACCATGGTTCCTTTGGTTTATGCAATGGGATTTACTGTTTGACAATCTCGCTGAGGGTGCGTCTTGGCTTGCTATCGCCGTCGGTATCGCCACCATTGGCTTAGGTATCTTGCCTGCTATATTCCTAAAAGAAAGGTTTAGCGACAATCCCGAACCAGTTCGTCTTGCAACAGAACACGAGACTGCACTGCAAGAAAAGAAAAACTTGGCTAAGGGGTCTCTGGCTAAGAACATCAAGGATTTCGCTAACAGCTTCAGTACGACGCTAAAGTCAGGGCCTTTCATGCGTTTGTGTATTGCGACGTTTCTCGTCTTCAACGGATTCATGCTGGTATCTTCTTTTCAGTTCTACGTCATCATCTACTACGTATTTGGCGGCGATCAA
>CAJXBG010000169.1 GCA_913050215.1 uncultured Gammaproteobacteria bacterium | reverse complement strand
GGCTGCGCAAATGGCAGAAATTGAGTCTTCTGCATTAATTTCTCCCGAGGAATGGGCAACCCTAATCAGCTAAGCGGGGCGGCGCTCGAAGATAGATATGCGCTTAAGGCTAGTTGTTAAAGGTGTTTCTCCTGTCTAAACGATTCAGCACGCGATAAGGCATGTATCGCCATGCGCGGAAGACGCGCTGGCTTCAACGAAGTCTAGACAGGGGAATCAGTGAGAACGATCTTGCTTTGTAGTCGACATAGCCCGGTTTATCTTCGAGCAATTTCTTTTCGATCATTGGAATCGAGACAAAGGTAAACAGAAGAATCATAGCGATAGAACCTGAAAGCATCCAATAATCGGCATAGCCTACTGCAGCATAACCGAACAACAGCACAGCGACCCAAACACCGATTTCGCCAAGGTAATTTGGATGGCGGCATAAAGACCATAGGCCGGTATCTAACACTTCAGTTCGGCTGCGGCGAAGCTGCCGAAAACGGTGTAGCTCACGATCAGACTGGAACTCGAGCCAAACGGATGTCAGGCCAATAGCCAGTGCCAGATAGTCGAACCCGTTAATCGGTTGAGTGCCGATAACAAGGGCGTGGTACATCGGTATGCAGCCCAAAAAAACAAGCAACGTGGGGTAAAGGTGAACGCCGGTAAAACTCAGTGGCCACCAAAGTATGCCGGCTTTGGCCTGTAAATTCACATAGCGCCAATCCACGTGATCAAGACCGCTCCAAGTGTACGCCCAGTTAATGGTTAGCCTAAAGCCCCAAAGTAGAATCACCAATGCCAACATCAGCTGGCGAATGACATTTGCATCACTTTGCAGACTGATTAGGTAGCCAACAATCACCATCGGAATCACGCTCCAGTAGGCATCGTAAAAGCTGGAATTTTTGTATGCAACACTGAAGGCAAATATGACAATGGTTGCAACCACGTCGGCTATCAGTACCTGAACCATCAGATGGTATTCGGTGACAAACTGAAGGGTTACCCCGGCAGCGGCTAGTGCAATTAAGTAACTGATAACGACAATAATGTAGGCTTTAATCATAGGGTAAATACCACGTGTTCTCATTGTTTAGTAGACAACATAACTAACCAAAAAGTAAAGGTGCACGCTCTGAATTTTTAAAATTCTAAAATGAGCTGAGTGGCGATGGTGTTTTCGTAGACCAAGCAACTTGTTACTGATGATGAGGCAAGGCAAATAGCACGAGAAAAGACATGGTAAACCATGTTTTCCAAAAAACGTTAAGTATGGTGATAGCGGTAATTTGTGTGCAGTTCAATCAGACTTTAGGCACTTGATTTAGGACCACCCAAGAGGTCTCTAGGGTGATCCGTCATCTTAAAATACCACTGCCCGTGTGGATCGCTGGCTGATTACCATTGATCGACATGCATAACGGTGTTTAGGGGAGGGCGGTATGCAGGCTTGAATTCAGTGCCCTTTGTGTAGGCGATGGGTATCAAGGCGACTTGTGTATAGTCAGCGTAGGGAATGCCCAGTAGATTCGCAATTTCCTCTTCGTGCATTAAATGCAGCGTTGTCCAGGCGGTGCCGAGACCGCGGGCGCGCGCGGCAATCATAAAACTCCAGGCAGCGGGGATAATCGAACCGTAGGTGGCGGCCTGTGCGAAATTTCCGCCGCCAGCAATTTCCGGTGATTCAATACGACCCGCAATGCACGGAATAAGTAACGCTGGGGCCTTGGCCATGTTGGCAGCTAAATATTCAGCGGAAGAAGTTGACCTCTCTTGGCTGGAGACCAGTGATTGATCGCCGCTGTCCTTATGCAGATGATGAATGGCTACAGGCATGGTTTTATAAATTTCCCAGACTTGAGCGTAGATCTCAGCAATGCGATCTTTTTTTGCCTGATCGGTGACGAACATGAACTGCCAACCTTGTGCGTTTGAGCCCGTAGGCGCTTGAACGGCGATGTTCATGCACTCTTCTAAGACGTCCATCGGCACTGGGCGGTCAAAGTCCAGTCGTTTACGCACAGCACGGGTGGTGCTAAGAAGCTCATCATTGCTCAGCGCTAACTGTGGGTGTGTCATGTAAATCCTCTTGGTGTTGGTGAGTGAGTATGTCGTGGGTCATGTTAAACAAATGTGTGCTAAGCAGCAGCAATCACCATGCCTTACCTTTCTTGGAAAAATATGGTTCACACTGCCTATCTCAACAGCCTAGTCATCTCTCTGTTTTACTGAAACAAAAACCCAACAATTGTTAATACAATAGTATAAGGCAGCGCCATGATCACCATCCGGATATAGCCCAGTTTGATAAGCGGCGCGAGTGCCGATGTCAACAGAAATAGAAACGCGGCTTGACCATTCGGAGTCGCGACCGAGGGAAGGTTTGTGCCCGTATTAATACTGACGGCTAGGCTATCGAAATGCGCTCTGGATATATCGCCTGCATCATATGCTGCTTTAACTTCGTTGATATAGACCGTGGCGACGAATACATTATCAGAGATGGCTGACAGTAATCCGTTGGCCAGGAAAAATGCTCTCGGTTGGTCTTCAATAGGCAGGGCAAGCACCCACTGAATAACAGGGCTAAAGAGGTGTAGGTCATGAATCATGCCTACAACGACGAAGAAGATGCAGAGCAGTGAAACAAAAGGCAGTGATTCTTCAAACGCTCGACCGATTTGATGTTCTTCGTTGATGCCAGTTAGTGCCGTTACAGCAACCAGCAGACATAAGCCAATAAGACCGACTTCCATGATATGAAGAGCAAGACCGATCACTAAAAGGATACCGCAGGCTCCCTGCACAATAAGAGCATAAACCTCCCTAGGTTTACGTTTTTCGTCCTGTTCTTGAATATAGTCTTTTATTATCCCGCGTACCTTTGGATCTAGCTTGCCGCCGTAGCCGAGTACACCCGTCAGCTCAAGTACGACGCAAGTTATAAAGCCGGCGATCACCGCTGGGATTGTGACATGTGACATTGCGATAGCGAACTCAATGAAAGTCCAATCCATTTTGTCGGCAATCAAGAGATTCTGGGGTTCACCCACCATCGTTGTGACGCCGCCAAGTGCTGTGCCGATCGCACCGTGCATGACTAGGCCTCTAATGAATGCTCTGAAGTCCTCGAGCACATCGCCGCTGAGCTCCTCTCGATCCTCAACGCCGTCATGGTCTATATCTGTGTTTGTTGCAGAATGAATCTTTTCGTACACCCCATACAGGGCAACAAAGACAGCAATAAGCACGGCAGTAACGGTTAGCGCGTCAAGGAACGCGGAAAGGAATGCGGCCATGACTGAAAACATGAGTGACAGCATCCATTTGCTGCGCACATTCATAATGATTTTTGCAAAGACAAAGGTCAGTAATGGCTTCATGAAATAAATAAAGCTCACCATGAAGATCAGTAGTGCAAGCACACCGAGATTGGCTTGTATTTCGTGCCAAACAGTTTCAGGGGAGGTCAATCCAAGCGCTAAGATGCCAATGCCTAAAAGTCCGCCGCTCTGAAGTGGGTAGCATTTTAGTGCCATGGCCAGTGTCAGAATGAACATGCCTAAAAACATCCAACCTAAAACAGTGGTTCCTACCACTAATTTGAGGGGGAAACACAGGACGAGGAAAACCAAGATTGACATCTTGAACCAGCCTGGACTATTTCCTAAAAACTCTCTGTATGCGATTTGAATCATTAAATTCCCTCCACTGCCTGCATTGTAAATAAATTGTCTTTGCTTCACGCGAAAGTTACCGAGTCATCGCGTGCCATATATTCTACTAATTTCTTGAAGCGCTTTGTGACACTTTGTGCGGTATGCCGAATGTCAGTTCGCCCCTTAATATCTTAGCGGTTGATATACTAAGCGTTATATTACATCGAATTTTGTCTTGAGCGAGTTTTTAAGTGATTGATTATTAACTTAAATAGACATTTGTTGCCGCGACTACGAATCGGTAGGTCTAGCCTAATTTAATGTGCCTTATTGGTAATCAGTGGTCAATCTTCGACTTCGTGTTGTCCCGTCTATCTGGCCTCGATTTTGCTCCATGAGTGCTGTTCAAGTCGGCCGTAGTAGCAGGTGGCCTGTAAGGCTCCAGAATAGCACTATCTTGTTGTCTTAGCGTTGAATGATCATCCCAGTGACCACACTTAGCAGTTCTTAGGGCAATGTGGTTTATACTGCTTGTCCTCACAAGTGCTCCTCGCCGTGCAAGGTGTGCGGGAGAGTTAAGGTCATCGAATGCCAGCGTACAAAACAGCACCAGTCCCTTCGTCCCGAATGCCAGACGGCATACCGTATATTATTGTCAACGATATCGCGGAACGCTTTAGCTTCTATGGCATGAAGGCCATTCTTGTGGTCTTTATGACGCAGTACTTGATGTCGAGCGATGGGCAATTGGCGACCATGTCGCGCGCCGACGCGACGTCTTATTTCCATCTGTTTGTGTCTACAACCTACTTTCTGCCGATTATTGGTGCCGTTATTGCGGATGCGTATTGGGGCAAGTATCGAACCGTCATGTTGCTATCTGTGGTGTATTGCGCAGGCCATTTTGCCTTGTTCTTGGATGACACCAGGGTAGGGTTGTTTCTCGGTCTGACATTAATCGCGATCGGGTCAGGGGGGATCAAGCCCAGCGTTGCTTCGAACGTCGGAGATCAGTTTGGCCGCTCCAATGAACACTTGTTGTCGAGAGCCTTTTCCTGGTACTACCTCGGCATCAACATAGGATCAGTGTTGTCTTCGCTGATGATACCTTGGCTGCTCAAGGCCTATGGGCCTGCCGTCGCGTTTGGCGTGCCTGGTCTGTTTATGCTGGTGGCAACATTAACATTTTGGATGGGCCGTTATCATTTTGTGCACCTGCCTCCGGCGGGCAAGTCTTACCTGACCGATGTCTTCGGTCGCGATGGCAGACGCGTGGCCAGCCGTTTGCTGGTGATTTATATCCTGGTAGCGGCGTTTTGGTCTTTATTCGATCAAATGGGCAGCACCTGGGTGCTTCAGGCAATGCAGATGGATAGAACCATTTTGGGTTATGAATTGTTGCCCGCCCAAATTCAAGCGATGAACCCTTTTTTGATTATCGTGCTCATTCCCCTTTTTTCTTACTATATTTATCCGTTCATGGCACGTTATTTTGACCTCACCGCGGGTCGCAAGATGTGTATGGGCATGTTTCTAGCGGCCACACCTTTTTTGGTCACCGCATGGTGCGAATCACAAATCCAGCTGGGTCACACGCCGCACATCAGTTGGCAGCTTCTGGCTTATTTTTTGATGACCCTGGCTGAAGTTCTATTGGTGATTACCTGCATGGAATTTTCGTATACCCAAGCACCAAAAAGCATGAAGTCGTTAGTCATGGCTCTGTTTTACCTGTCCATATCAGCGGGTAATTTGTTCACCGCGCTGGTCAATCAGGTGATTCAAAACCCTGACGGTACAACAATACTTGTTGGCGCGAGTTATCATCTGTTCTTCGCTGGATTCATGGGTCTTGTTGCTTTGATCTTTGCGATATATATGCGCTTTTATGAGGAACAGCACATCATTCAAGCAGAGGCTGCGCAATGAAAACGCTGCATGGCTGTGTAAAGCTTGAGACCAGCACGATCACGTTCATAGATTGTCTATTAGCCTCCGCGACATCAGCCTCCACTACCAATGACTGCCATGGCTTCAACCTCGACCAGCAGCTCCGGCATGACCAGGGCGGGAGTGGCAACCGCAGTGCTTGCCGGTACGCCGTCTGGGAACGCCTCAGTGCGGGCCTTGGCGAAATCTTTATAGGTAGAGATATCAGTTAGGTAAGTAGTAATTTTGACCACGTCTGCCATGGTCGCTCCGGCGCAGGCGAGGGCCTCTTCGATGTTCTCGAAAGTTCGCTTTGACTGGCCATAGACATCGCCCTTGGCTACTACGTTACCTGCATCGTCCAGCGAACAGATGCCAGAGAGATAGACCGTGTCGCCCAGCTTCGCGCCGGCTGGAATATTTAGTTTTTTTGCCCATGCCCATCCTGTGTCTACGCGCTGCTGCTTCATTGTCGCCTCCATGATGTTTGGATAATGCATTTTAGACTAACAGTTATCGCCAAGGCGGTTCAACACGGCTGCCTTTGTAATATCCGGCTAGCATTATCAGGATTAAGGACCATCAAGCGGAATGCCAACTTGCAGTGCCTTAGACTTGGATGCCCCTGTTGACGAGTCGAACCTGTGCTTTGGGTGTTGATGGGTCAGTCGTGAGCAAAAACTGAAAATAGACTGGCTATGATGAATAGGGCCAGTTGGCATTCGATGGCACTTCGATAAGGATTAATTGATAACTTAGCTAATATCGCTATGCTGCCAAAGACCGACATAAAAAGGCGATGCGTAATGAAGGACTGTCTGTGGCACTGGGCTCGATTTCTCCTGCTAATTAGTTGGGGGTCTATTACTCTGGCCTCAGAAGAATCGAAAACTTGGGCGGTCGACAAGCCGAATTTCAGCGTTGAGGCATCAAGCGTTGATATCGATGTCGATGAAGGAACATGGATGAGTCTAACGGTGTCACCAGATGGTGAATACCTGGCGTTCGACCTGCTTGGAGATATCTACGAAATTCCGATTTCCGGAGGAGATGCGAAATCTCTAACCGAAGGCGTTGCCTGGGATATTCATCCGCAATACAGCCCTAATGGACGTTCAATAGCTTATGTATCCGATCGTGCGGGTGGAGACAATCTGTGGGTGATGAACCGAGCATCCGGTGAGTCACGGCAACTCACGCATGAATCCTTCAGGCTAGTAAACAGTCCGTTCTGGAGCCCGGATAGCCAATTTATTGCAGCAAGAAAACATTTTACGACTTCGCGCTCACTTGGGACCGGAGAGGTTTGGCTATACCATGCCGAATCCGATAAAGACTCGAGTGGCGGGGTTCAGGTTGTAAAGAGACCGTCTCCCACTTTCCAAAAAGAATTGGGCGAGCCTGCTTTTAGCCCGGATGGCAATTATTTGTATTACACCCAGAACGTCTCTCCAGGCAATATGTTCGTCTATCGTCAGGACAGTAATAAGGAAATTTTTCAAATTAAGCGCGTTGATCTCCAAACTGGAGAAGTGTCTACGGCGGTTAGAGGTGTCGGCGGATCGGTGCGGCCAACGCCTTCCCCTGATGGAACGCGTCTCGCTTTTATCCGTCGCGTAGGAGGCGATTCAAGTCTTTTTGTTAAGCATCTAGAAACGGGGATGGAGTCATTAATTGTGTCTGGACTGGATCCTGATATGCAGGAAACCTGGGCTGTTTATGGCTTTTATCCCAGCATGGCTTGGATGCCGGGCTCAAATGAAATTGTCTATTGGGCAGGCGGTAAAATATGGCGAGTTGGGCTGGGTGGCACTGAGCCTGTAGAAATTCCTTTCAAGATTCAGCACAGTCGTGAGTTTTTTGAAGCGCCATCGCCAACAATAGCGGTTTCGCCCGACACGTTTTCTACAAAAATGGTTCGATTTGCGACCAGATCTCCAGATGGCAGCGCGGTTGTGTTTGAGTCTTTAGGTAAGCTCTTTATCAAGAAAGGCGACGAACGACCGGTGCGCCTCACTGAGCATAAAACCGGATTCGAATACTATCCTGTTTGGACTCCGGACGGCCGTCAATTGGTATACATGCATTGGCATGATGACGCGCTCGC
>CAJXBG010000168.1 GCA_913050215.1 uncultured Gammaproteobacteria bacterium | reverse complement strand
TCTCGGGCGCGATGGTCTTGTTAGCGAGCATTCAGGCGAGTATGGACGAGCGCTTCAAGCAGCATGCGATTCTCCGAACGCTAGGAGCCAGCCGGAAGCTGGTGCTGGGAAGTCTCTTGATAGAGTTTTGCGCGCTTGGCGCAATGGCTGGGCTTTTGGCTACCTTTGGGTCAGAGCTAATAGTTTACGGACTTGAAACTCAGATATTTGAACTGGAATACAAGCTCAACCCTGAAATTTGGCTACTAGGCCCTTTGGTAGGGTTTGTGCTAATTGGTTGCCTCGGCACAATCGCCACGAGAAAAGTGGTGAATACACCGCCTAATATTGTTCTGCGCGAGTCGGTTTAGTCGTTAGAGTTCAGGATACCAACTGCCATCAATGTTCGTCCGAATCCACAGCTGAGAGAACCAGTAAAATCGTTCTGGATCTGCACCGAGCACAGGCATTGTGCAGTTATACCTCGATCGCCCTATGGGCAAGGGCGTGCTTGCGCGTGTGGACACGCGATGCTTATCAAGCGTCTGTATCTCCAGCGCGCCCTCAGGACCAAAACATCTCAAGTTGCTTAGATTGACATCACCGTCCTCGAATGACATCACTAATCGCGGCATAGGATTATCTGTGCGCAATAGTGGATCACGTGGTTCATTTTCGATGGGCAATGGTAAAGTGTTGAGTTTGATAGCAAACGATTCATGGTCGCTGTATATCCCGGAGAGAGGAAATCGCGGCAGCGCTGAAAAGTCTGAGTTTGATCCCGCAGCACCACTTTGTTGACCAAAGGCCACGTAACCGAGTTTTTTTATTATCCGCTGAATGTTTGTGTCGTATTCACCATAGGGGTATGCCAACAGCTTCTGTACAGGACCCGAATTGATGTTTTTGTGAAGCGCTTTTTCTGCAATAAGGATTTCCTGCTCAACTCTGTTCAGCCATTGTGATTGAGTCTCTCCCTGCTGCCGCCTCAGAAGATGAGAGTGGGAGGCTGTATGATTCGCGATAAAGGCACCGTTAATGCTCATTTCACGTAGTTCATCCCAGCTCAAAAATTGAGTGGAGGGTTCGGCAATGTAGTTTGTGGCAACAAACACAGTAAATGGCAGTCGGTATTTTTTCAGGATGGGAAAAGCATGGGTGAATATGTTCTTGTAGGCGTCGTCAAAGGTGATCGCCACAGCTTTGTCGGGTAGGTTTCCCCCTTTTTTAAGTCCATCAACGATCGTCGTCAATGGCATGACCTGGTATCCCTGTGTGATGATGGTTTCGATATGTGCTTTAAATTTTTCAGGCGAAATACTGGTGACTGCCGGAGTCTCTGCCGAAACATGATGATATTGCAATATCACGGCCCCGTTCCCGGTTCCGGTTCCGGTTCCGGTCTCTCCCTTGAGCGCCGGGGGTACTAGTTGCAGCAGGCAGCAAAATAGCAGGCTTGCAATTTTGATTCGAATTGAACGATCCCGAAAGGGTACTTCCAAGGCCAGGGCTGTCAGCACTGCATTTTTGCGGTAAAATTCCATAACTCAGTTAAATACCAGTATTACGATGATTTCAGATTTACACCATAAGAAACAGCAGGACATAAAAAAACTGCACAAGCGCCTACGAGGGGATACCGGTCGCGCAATCGCAGACTTTAACATGATTGAAGACGGCGATAAGGTCATGGTCTGTATTTCCGGAGGAAAAGATTCGTTAACCATGTTGGATATTCTGATGGACCTTCAAAGACGAGCGCCAATCGATTTTGAACTCGTTGCTGTCAATTTGGACCAGAAGCAGCCAGGATTCCCGGTTCAGGTGTTACCAGACTATTTTAAAACGCTAAAAGTTGAGTGGGAAGTATTAGAAGAAGATACCTATTCATTGGTAACCGATATGGTACCTGAGGGAAAAACCTATTGTGGCTGGTGCTCTAGGTTTCGTCGGGGGATATTTTACAGTTATGCAAAGCGTAAGGGATTTACCAAGATAGCCCTGGGTCACCACCGAGACGACATGATTGAGACATTGTTCCTCAATATGTTCCATGGCGGCAAAATGAAGACCATGCCGCCTAAACTGTTGAGTGATGATGGCGCCAATATAGTAATAAGACCGCTTGCTTATTGTAAGGAAGCCGATATTGCTGCTTACGCGGAGTTGGCTAAGATGCCTATTATTCCATGTAACCTATGTGGTTCGCAGGACAATTTGCAGCGAAAAAAGGTTAAGGAAATGCTGGCTGAATGGCAAATAAGTCATCCAGGTCGGGCTGAAAGCATTTTCCGTTCAATGACGGATATTGTGCCTTCACACATGTTGGACTCACGTCATCACGACTTTGAAAATTTGAAAACAGTAGAATCGACAGAGTATCTGGACGTTATAAATTTGCAGAATTGATCTAGTGTTTTGAGCGAAACTGGTGAATTTCCTCAATGAATATTTTCAACGCTTCTTTCAGGTCTGCCAAGTGATCAATTGCTTTTGAATCGTTTGCGAGCAGACATTTTTCCAATTCCCGAGAGAAACCAAGCAGATCTGTAGCGCCAAAACTACCTGCGACACTTGCTAGATTGTGGGCCAGTCTTACAGCCTGTTCTTGTTGACCTGTGCTGTTGATGAAAGCTTCAAGCTCCTGCCCTGCATTGCTATAAAACTTTAAAAATTCTCCTAGTAGACTGCTAAGGAATTCTGGATCGTCGTTGTGATTCTCGAGCGCGACAGCAAAACGATTGGGTTCGTCACCTTCATTAGCCCAGTCTCTTTGGTCCGCGATGGGTCGGACTGTCGTGCTTGGGTGTAATGACGGGGCATTGGGCTCAATGCTAGTCTGCATAGTGATGGAGCTCTCTCCGAAAAGTATCTTGCTGTTGATATCAGCGAGCAGGTTGATGAGCGCATCGAAGTTAATTGGTTTTGTCAGATAGTGGTTAAATCCATTTTCCAGTGCCTCGTCCAGTTGCGATTGCAACACACCGGCTGACAGAGCAATCACCGGAAGATATTGGTACTCCTCTTGAGCTCGAATCCTCTTTGTTGCTTCGAGACCGCCCATAACTGGCATCATCATATCCATAAGTACGAGATCAAACTTACCGGGTTCAAGGAACGACAACGCTTCTTCGCCGTTGTTTGCGAGCATCACTTTTGCACCCGCATTCCTTAATACCTCACTAGCAAGCCTTTGATTGATGACATTGTCTTCCACCATCAAAATCGACATTCCTTCAATAAGACCAGCGCGTGAACTGGAATTAGCTGTCGAGGTGACAAGAAAGGGCTGAATGTTTTCATCAGTCGCCGAAGACTCGGTGATTCCGATGGGAATTGAAAAAGAGAAGGTTGATCCTTGCCCTAGTGTGCTTTCAACTTTGATTTCGCCATTCATCATATCGACAAGCTGTTTTGAAATAGCGAGTCCGAGGCCTGTTCCAGCCTTTTGTTTCTCTGTCGGTCCTTCTTGAGTGAAGGATTCGAAAATAGAATCAAGACTGGGTGTTTCTATACCTATGCCTGTGTCCTTTACCGAGAAGTTAAGTTGTGCACGGAGCCCAACGATATTCTCACAGGACACATTGATGAGAATTGTGCCGGCGTCCGTAAACTTGATGGCATTGTTGATTAGATTTATTAATACTTGGCCAAGTCTGACTGGATCACCTTCAAACTGCGTCTCATCGGGATATTCAGTAAACACAAGTCTGAGCCGACTTTCTTTCGCCGAGAGTTGGAAAAGCTGTTTCAGGTCATCTAACAGTTCTGATAGGGAGAAAGGGATGTTCTGCAACTCAATTTTTCCAGATTCGATTTTCGATATATCGAGTATGTCGTTGATAACGCGAAGCAAATGCGTTGAGGAATTTTTGATTGTCTCTATGTAACTAGCTTGTTGTTCTGTAAGTGACGTGACAAGTGCGAGGTCCGTGTATCCCATGATCGCGTTCATCGGTGTTCTTATTTCGTGACTCATATTAGCTAGGAAATCACTTTTAGCTTTTGTCGCGGCCTCGGCTAGCCGTTTCGCGCGTTCGGCTTCCTGACGTAACTTTCTCTCTGTCACATTTATAAATAAGCCTTCTATATGGCTGATTTTTCCTAAACTGTCGTAGACCAGTTGTGCAGACAAGTCGACCCAGAACGGTTCTCCACTGAGTTTGCGGAGTCTCGTTTCATAGCCGAGTATGCGCTGGTTCTTTAGCAGCGTACGTTGTAGTAGTGGAACCTCTTTCGATTGAAAAAACACACTTTTGAAATTGAGCTCTGTTCGGCTGAGGATGTCGTCAGGCTTTTCATATCCTAGTAGTTCAGCGGCTGCCGGGTTGATGTCGGTGATCCATCCTTCCGCGTTCAGTTCAAAAATCCCCTCGAATGCGTTTTGGTGCAAAGACTGGTATTTATTTTGGGAAGCATTTAACTGCTGGTAGAGCTTGGCGTTATCGATTGCTATTGCCGATTGTGATGTCAGTAATTTTAGTAGCGTCACTCTTTTTTCCGTGAACGCGTAAGCGGTTTGCGAGTTCTCGAGGTAGAGAATGCCCGCGAGGTTAGCTTTGGAAAGAATAGGCATGCAAAGTATAGATTTCGGCTTCTTCCGGAGGATATATTCATCTTGTGTGAAGCCGCCTTCCGCGTGACCATCGTTCAGCACGAGATTCTTCTGAGTTCTCGCAACATACCTCACAATTGACAATGGTAAACTTGTTAGGTCATCTAGGTTCTGATCTGTCAGGTCATGCTCAATGTTCTCGCCCTCGAAAGAAGTGCTGATCTTTAGTTGCATCGCACCTGATTGATTTAACAGCAGGTGAGCACTGTTAGCGCCTGCATTTTCGAGCGCCAGTTGCGTCAGTCTTTTTAATAAATCTTCTAGGACGACCTCTCCGGAAAGGACTTGTGTAGCCGTCATAACCAAAGGGATGTCGTTAGTCGCGACGGTGAATGGGTAAACGGCATGATTGGAGTTTTCCAATCGGTCGAGGCAGGCGCTAAGATCCTCTTGAATTGCGGAGATGCTTGGAAACTGGTTTTCGGGTGTTTTTTCCAGCAACTTCATGACGACATTACTGAGCTCAATGGGTACTTCCGAGTTCACGCTGCTAGGAGATGCAGGTGTTGTTACAATTTTGTTGTAGACTGAATGTAGCGGGTCCTCTATCTGAAACGCGGGTTTTCCGGTAATGAGTTCGTATAGAAGAACACCAAGAGAATAGTAATCTGCTTCATAATCTATTGTTCCGTTTAACCTTGTCGCGACATCGAAACCATATAATGTCGCATGGCAGGAAATGGGATCGATAACAATATTGGAAAGGATAAGATTCCTGTGGCTGATATTTTGGCCATGAATGTAGTCGAGCCCCTTGGTGATGCTAAGTGCAATTTTGATGCACTCTGCGTGGACAGGTCTGTAGTCTCGCAGATAGTTCTCAAGGTTCGGGCCCGATGTGTTTTTTAAGACGAGTACGGGTGCGCCATCGTGCTCCAGTAGTTCTATCACTTTGCATACGTGACTGGAGTTCAAATTGCTTAATAATGCGTACTCGCTTTGGTAATTTGCGAGGTGATCGCGGGTAAGTTTCTCTCTACGATGGAGTCGAAGAACAACGTGCTCGTGATCAAGGGTGCTTGTCCCGGCGTAAATCTCTGTCTCAGCGTTTCTTTTAATCAGCCTGAGATTGTCGTAACCACCAATCGTCATCATGGTTGATGTGTAACCGACTAGTTAACCGTCGGAGCGAACAGGTAGCCTGTGCCGTGGATAGTGCTGATGAAGGTTGTATCCGGATCGTGGGCGCGGAATTTTCTTCGGACCTGACCAACCAGCACGTCGATGTATCTGTCGTCAGGATACCATTCTCTGTTGCGAATCTTGTTCATGAGTTGGTCTCTGTTCAACACTTCCCCTGCATTGTCGATTAATGCGAGCAGTAAATGAAACTCTCCTGCAGAAAGTGGCTGGGTAGCCTCTGCCGGTGTCGTTAGCTCCCGTTTGTTCAAGTTCAGGGTCCAATTCGCAAAGTGACGCTGGGTACCCTGTTCTTTCTGCTTTTGCTGGGCACGGAGCCGCCATAACAAATTTTTCACCCGGGAAAGGAGCTCCCGTGGATCGAAGGGTTTGGTAACATAATCGTCAGCACCACTCTCCAGGCCAACAATGCGGTCTATTTGTTCATCTTTGCCGGTCACTAAAATGATGCCCACGTCGGAACGCGATCTTATTTCTCGGGTCAGGGTAAGACCGTCTTTGCCCGGTAGGTTGATATCAACCAAGCAGATATCGACATTTTGTTCTTTGATTGTCTCTTCGACGTGATCGGCATTCTCTCTGGTGAGAACGGTATATCCCTCACGTTGAAAGTGTCCAGCCAGTTGAGTTCTAGTGATTGGTTCATCCTCAACTACCAGTAATATGGCATCAATTTCATTCATTCATTTACCCCTGCTACTTTTTCGCGACTAGCTTGATTTCTCAGAACAACTCGCGTGTATTACTTGACTCCCATCAGCCTTGTGGCGCACTCAAAAATCGGCGCTACTTATTTCGATCGCAGTCTAGCTGACGGTGCGCTATTTAGCTCTTGCCTAACGCGGTTGCGGTTTTAAAAATTATTTTAACTTAAAGATGTTATACCATACTAGGATGGATAAAATGATTATTCCCTGGACTTCATTATCAGAAGACGCACTGCGCGGTGTTATCGAAGAATTCATTACCCGGGAAGGGACTGAGTATGGTCTTGTCGAACAAGAGTTGAGTGTAAAAGTCGATCAGATACGGCTTCAACTTCGGGAAGATTTAGTCAGGGTAGTCTACGATGCCGAAAACAATTCTGTTTCGCTTGTTGCTTCCGCGGACTCGTAGCAAAACGCGTCGCATTTTGAGAGTTTGACATACCCACCGGTGCGCAGTTTTAAATGACTATCCTTCTTTACAATTTCCTTACATTAATGAGTCCGCCGTCTACTAGATGCCCTTCGTTGCACGAGAGGTGGTTGAAGCAAAGCGCTGGGTTGATGATGAATAAAGTAAAACACTTTATAGCGATATCAGTTTAAGTGTGTGGACCCGGTATTCATTCACTTTGACTTCAAAGATCAGCCAGTATTGGAAATACGCGCGCGAAGAAACAATTGTGGTACAACTTTAATCCATGCCCTTCGTCCATGCCCTTGATCAATGTGCCCAATAACAGGGAAAACCCCTATTCTTTTGGGGCAAGTACAGAAATCGCTCCATTTCATGCCTTGCAGCGCTCTGGTCCCTCAAGTAGCATCGCCATCAGTAATATTCATATCGTCAAGCGAGGATCTAAAAATTAGAACAGTGTTGGTGAACAGCTGTGATGAATATCGGTGATGAACAGCAGTGATGAATAGCAGTGATGAATAGCTGTGATTATTCGTTTAATAAAAAGTAACGATAAGCAAGATTAATAGAGCCAAGGGTTAAACTTTATGAAAAAACATATGTCTTTATATGCCGTAGGAATCGCGGTCATTGCTTTCATGATTTCCTCCTGCGCTGAGGATGAAGCTGCATCTAATAAAATGGCTGCAAGTGACGCAGAAATCGGGGCGATGAGCGCTGTTATTACTGAGGAAGCAATTCGAACAGCGACAGCAACGCTCGATGGCAAGCGAATAGAAAACGCCGATGAGGAACCCGGCAATTGGTTGGCTCACGGTAGAACCTATGACGAAGGTAGGCACAGTCCACTGA
>CAJXBG010000167.1 GCA_913050215.1 uncultured Gammaproteobacteria bacterium | reverse complement strand
GTGCTTGGTAATGACGCGTTCAATTCCGGTGCCGCGGTGACAGCGGCCCAAGCCATACCGGAGTATTTACGAGAGCAGGTCGCCACTCCGGCCAAACCGAAAACCCACAAAATTTGACGCTTACATAGCCATGACTCTATGGTTGGCGTTTCAGTCGATAACCAACGCGCGCGATTTTTTGTTGCGCTCGCGTAGTTTTCTCTATTGTCTATAATCCGGCGCATTGGGTAGTATGCTAAATGAAATCGGGTCAGGCGGGCGTTTGCTAATATAAATAATGTTCGCTTAAATTTTGGAGAAATAAAAAGCTCGCCTAATGAACAGGAATGACGCAGCCTGATGATCGAATCAAGTCAATATAGCGCGCTTCATGGCAAGACCACTGTAATAAATGCCGCGCATCATCGATACCATAAGGGAATTGAGTATTCGCGCTATTCGCAGTCGGTTAAACAAGCTTTACAGCATGCATAGGATGCCAGATGTTTAACACAGAGAAGTTGTGCTGCTGCGACACAGATCATTACCGATACAATTTTCCCATTCGCAGTCTCATGAGCTGGGTTGATGAGTATCGACACTTGCCCCTGATCCTTGTGAATGTTGACTGATGCCTCGTTACTGTTTTTCCAAAGACAAGTCTGGATACTTCCTTAAAGACTGTTTGGGCAATCAGCGTCCATTACGGATCTATTTTTCCGCGCCGAACCTCCGAAGACGTGCCGCGCAAACAGGTAAAAGCGAGCTCTTGCTCAAAGCTATCGGCGCCCAAAATAATTTACGCGTACTGGATTGCACTGCCGGCCTGGGGGTAGATGCCTATTTGATGGCTGCTTACGGTTGCCACGTCACGATGCTAGAGCAGTCCCCTGTGCTTGGCCTGATGCTGCGAGAAGCCCTTACTCGCGCTCTGCTTGATCCTGATGCGAGTGTCATTGCCGAACGGATGCGGTTACAAGAAACAAATGCGGTTGATTTTCTGAACAGTTATTGTCGCCAGACAGAGGATGATGGCACTGAATTGGCGCACTCGTTCGACGTAATCTATATTGATCCAATGTTTCCACCGAGATCGAAGTCCGCCGAGGTGAAAGGTGGGATGCAGATACTACAAAAATTTATTGGTAAGACTGATAACGTGAAATTACTGCTAGAAAAGGCAGTGGCAACAGGCATCAAACGGGTTGTTATCAAACGTCCGCTTAGAGGTGGGGATATTGACGGGTTTGCGCCAAGCTACCAGCAGAAAGCTAAAGCCAGCAGGTTCGATGTTTATCTGCAGTGATTGCCTAGACGAGCTGTCGGGTCTCCGGAACACTTTTAGTTGCCAATTGAATAACATCGTATCGCAGGTCGCTATCCAGCGTGATGCCTGTCAGTACCTTAATCTCTGCTAGTCTTTCAGATGCAGTAACCCAGCCATCGGTTACTTTTATGATGTCTTCTTTATCCAGACTTTTGATAAACGTTGCGAACAGTGATTTGTCGAAAAATTCAGGTGAATTGATGCCATAGAAAGCCGATAGTTGATGTCCAATTTTCGACGCACGCATCTCCAGATCCATTACTTTTTGCTCACTGTGTTGTTCAAGCAACGAGACCAATATGTAGTATCGCTCCAGCGTAGGCTCAATAATTTCGGAAAGAGACATCAAGCTTGCGTAACCATCAGAGGTTGGAGCCGGGGCTGATACTAACCGTGAACCTCCATCTACGTGATCAAATTCAATGACGCCAATCGTGCCAAAGATTTCCAGAATCTGTTCGATGGTTGTTCGAAGTTCTGTCTGCTGGAACGGCAGGAAAAACTCTGATTCAAGAAATGGATAAAGCCGAAAGCAAGCCTCAAGAAGGTCATCTGCTGACACGCTGCCAGATTGCTTGATCCATCTGGCAATCATGCTTGGTAACGCATAAACATGGATCGTGTTGTTTCGGTAGTAAGTAAGCAGCACAGCGGCGGAGGCCGAGGCGGATAATATGTCGCCAAAATTCTGTGTCGTACGTGTGATGTCAGCGATACTCTCGGCTTGCTCAATAATGCTACTCGCATCAAGGTCGACTATCGAATACTCTCCTGCTGTATTCATCCCCTTGGCGATACTCAACAAGTCATCAATCATCCGTTGTAATCGCTCATCCGTCATGGACTGACGCGGCGTCGTTAGCAGCGCTGTAGCAACGAGATTAACGGGATTTATTGATGCCGCTGAATTCAGCCCGGTCGCGATTCTGTTACCCAGTTTTATACAGGCTTCGGAAACCATGTCAGGACTGTGCCTGTCACTATCTTTCCACGTGGGCAGGGTTTGGTTAAGAAAGTGCTCAAGGAAGACAGGCTCCCCGAAGTTGACAGCGACTTTGCCAAAATCGTTTTTAAATGTGCCGAGAACACCAGCGATGTCCCAGACGGATTCTTTCTCCTTACTTTTACCCTCCAGCTCTCCACGGTAGGTGCTACCTTCAAGAATTCGTTCGTAACCAAAATATACAGGCATAAAACAAATAGGTTTGCTGAAGTCGCGCAAATAGCTGTTCACAGTCATGCTTAGCATGCCGGTTTTTGGTGTTAACGTTCGTCCGGTCCTGCTTCTGCCGCCCTCAATGAAGTACTCCACAGAATAGCCGCGGACAAACATCTGATGCAGGTATTCGTCGAATACACTTTTATAGACCGGATCTCCCCTGAAGCTGCGACGCATAAAAAAAGCCCCGGCACGTCGAAGCAGTGGGCCAACCAACGGTAAGTTAAGGTTCTTACCAGCAGCAATATGTGGGGGTGTTAGACCATTGTGATAAAGCACATATGAAAGCAAAAGGTAGTCGATATGGCTCCGGTGGCAAGGCACATAGACAATCTCGTGTGTTCTAGCTAACGCTTTGACTCTGTTGACGTTGTGAAGATCAACGCCGTTATAGAGTTTGTTCCAGAACCAGGTAAGCAGCACATGAAAGAAGCGAATGACACGGTAAGACTGGTGCGAAACTATCTCGTTGGCATGCTTCAGCGCTTGTTTTTCAAATTCACTGACAGGTTTGTTTGCGTCCTCTGCGGCTAATGTGATGCTCTTTTGTACGCCATCATCAGACATGATCGCATTGATAAGTGTGCGCCTGTGAGAGAGGTCGGGTCCGAGGATCGCGAGTTTCTGGTGATTAAAATGTACCCGAAGTAAACGTAGTAATCTGCGTATCTGTTTTTCCCTGTTTGGTTCGTCTTCGATAATGTCAGTCAACACGACAGGTTCGCTGAACTGAACCAGTATGTGTCCCGGGTGAATGGCCATTGCTAGCAGTTTTTTGAAACGACTGGTCACCGTCCAATTGTCTGATAACAACAGACTCGAGAGCGATTTTTCGCGATTTGGCTGGTGTCCCCAGAAGAGTGAAACGGGTACGATTTTTATAGGTCCCTGTTTGGATTCCTGTATGGATTCCTGTTTGGTTTCACTGTCGATTTTTGGAGCAGCAATGTCATCGATTTGATGCTCGAACAAACGCGCCATTCTCTTGGACTGCTTTTGTTGCGACTTGCGCCCCCAGGCGCCATAGGGACGTCCTAGAAAGAAAAATGCGCGTGCTTCAATATCGTCCTGAATTGAGTCGTAAGGTCGTGGCAGTCCATGATCTGTGCAGGCTTGATCAACAACCATAAGGTCAGCGATTGACCGAAATGGCATCACATAACAAACACGATCATTGGGCTGGATATTGAGGAAGTCCTTATCACAGCCGAGAATCGTGGGCTTGATCCAGGAAAAAAGCAGTTTCTTCGTGAAATGAAATTGGAGCGATCTTAAGCGGTCTAAAATCGCTGAGCGTTTCATGGAATTTTTCTAGTGTTTGCCATCAAAGAGGTCAGAAAGAGAGCCGCGAGGCTCAGTGCCCTCAATCTCGACTTCCCAGACTCCCGAGTACTTTCGTGCAGTGACTTCTTTGACTTTTTCCACTGAATTCAAAACAGTGGGTCTCAAAAATATCATTAGGTTCTTCTTTTCAGTGCCGGTCGTTGTGCTTTTAAAAAGTCGGCCTAGAACTGGAATGTCACCCAGAAAAGGGACTTTATTTTCAGTGCCGGTGGTGTTGTTACGAATAAGACCCCCAAGGATGATGATCTCGTTGTTATCAGCAAGTACCGTGGTATCGATTGTACTTGTTGAGGTGATCAGGTCGGCTGAGCCGGCTGAGCCGATGTTCTGGTTTTCTACAACTTCAGAGACCTCTTGGGAGATTTCCAACCTAATCAGACTGCCATCGTGTACGTGAGGGGTAACATCTAAAGTGAGGCCAACCTCTTGGCGCTGAATAGTTGTAAATGGATTAGTCGTGCCATTACTTCCCGTTGTAGTTGAACCGGTCCTGAAGGGCACGTTTTGACCAACAAAGATCTTCGCTTCCTCGTTATCCATGGTCGTGATGCTAGGGGTTGAAAGCAGGTCAACATTGTTGTTTGTTGCGAGTGCGCTAATCAACAGTGCAAAATTGCTGCCTGTTTCACTGAGTCTACCAGCGCCCACGACGTTTGAATCTAGACTTGGTAAAGCAGTCGCCCCGCCCGCAGCTGCAGTTGCAATGGAATTGACAAGGTTGGAAATATTAGTGTTTGTCGTGGATATAAGCGGCACGTTAGAACCAGCATCGACGACAGAAAACTCGGTTCCAAGTTTCCGATTAAACGTGGTTGTGACCTCCACAATAACGGCCTCAATCAAAACCTGAAGTCTTCTAACATCTAATTTTGCAATGATGTCTTTAAGCTCGGCCATGGTAGATGGGTCGGCTTTGATGACAAGTGCATTAAGCGCCTCGTCTGCCTGTATGCTGGTTGCAATATCTTGGCCAGGCTTGTCTCCTTTGCCATTTTGACTGATTAGCTCTTTTAAAATGGCAGCAAGTTCCGCTGCATCTGAGTGGGCCAGTCTCACGACCTGAATCGTTCCTGCTCTGTTAGCCGGAATGTCAAGTTGCTTGATGAGGGCGACAACTCGGCTGATACTGCCTGGGTCACCTTTGATCACGATAGAATTTGTGCGCTCGCTCGCGACAAGCGTAATTTTGTTGGGTCCCTTCGCTCCCTTGCCTATCTGTTCCGGTGCGAGTTGCTCAAGCAGTGCGACCATGTCTTCAACCCAGGCTTCTTTAAGCTGCACAATCTCGGTCGTGGAGCTCTCAGCGACATCAATCCTGTTTACGATTTCAGCCAGTCTTGCGATATTGCTAGCGTGATCACTAATGATCAGTGCATTCGGTGATGTCAGACCGGCAATGTGTCCGTATTGTGGGATGAGAGGGCGAAGGATTTTAACCAGCTCGGCAGATGCCGTGTTACGGACTGAAATGACTTGGGTGACCAGCTCCTCACTGGAGGTGTTATCACTAAAATCGCCGGGGTTACCACTCTGTTTGGCGAGCACTTGTTGCACGATGCGTATTACGTTCCCTGAAGGTACCGCTGCGTAGCCGTGAACCCGCAGTACGCTGAGAAACAATTCATAGGTCGTGTCGCGATCCATCTTTGTATTTGAAACGACGGTGACGTTTCCCTTGACCCTTGGGTCGATAATAAAACTCTTTCCAGTAATGGCTGAAATTTGGGTGACCACCTCGCGAATATCAGCGTTCTTGAGATTCAAGGTGCCGGAATAACCTTCAGCATAGGTGTTCATTGAACCTGCCAGTCCGGCGATAAGCAGGCAGCTGATAGCGGCTCGCCTGAACATAAATAAAGACATCAAGGTGGTACGACTAACTAAGTTCATGTGTTGTAAGAAGCCTTCATTTTAAGGATGCCATTATTGTGTAGGTACAGTGACGAAGAATCGTCGATCATTTCGTTGAACTTCAACTCGTACCCGTGGGGAATTCATTGCTTGATTGATCAGTGATTGATCGCTCAGGATGTTCCCGACCGGCTGTCCGTTAACGGACAATACAACATCACCGGACTTTAAGCCGGCTTGAGCTAGCGCCTGTTGCGAAGCTTCGCTGCCGATTCGATACCCCTTGTTTGAGCCGCTTTGTACAGCGCTGACACCCAATTCAGTAAGCAACCCTGATGGATCTTTTGAAATTTTTTCCTGCAAACCGGAAACATATTCACGCATCTTCGAAGGGGGCTGGTTTTGGGGGTTGGAGCGCGCATTGGTTTTTCGCTCGGCTATTCGTTGTCTAACTTGTTGAAGTCTTGTCGATCCACGATTATTCACCGAGGGTTGATTGGCGGACGACGCGCTGCGGTTGGCACTACCTGCAAACTGCTGGCGAATTTTGCTATCGGAAAAGAGCAGTTTTTCGAGTTTTGCGCCACGGCGAATAAGAATATGGTCAGCAAAAACAGCGTCAAGAATAGCGTTTCCAGGAAGACGATCACCTATGCGGAAAAGCTCGCCGCTTTTGTTAGACTCGGCCACAATCGCTGTGGAGTTTTCTGCAACATCCGCTTTAAAAACACCTTGCAACTCCAGATTTAAATTTGTTTCGGGTGCGTCTAAAGCCGCGGGGCTGGCTTTGGTTTCTGCTGTTCCAAAAAGGTTCAGTGATGCGACATCAATATTGGCAGCGGGTGCTTGCTCCCGTTTGTTATAGCGTGCGTCTGATTTGGCTTCGCCGATGCTACTTGCACCTTGGCCACTGGTGTTTTCGAGGAAAAACAACACGGTATTGGCCACAGAAAGGCTCAACAGGATAACGATTACCACACTCACGAGCGTTGCAAGCCTGTGATTGTGGCGCTCAAACATGTTGATGAATAAATCCAAGAGAAACCCCTGATTTTTGCAGCGTTCACTTTATCAGGTAAAAGGCCCTGCGTGAAATTTTCAACCTCTTCCTCTAAACAACTGCTCTTCTAGTAGCAGTACCGTTTCGTCCAGATTAGAACCAGCCGGCCACGGTACCTTTGCAAGGTCAAATAATCTCGCTTTTACGCTTATCTCAGCCCAACCATCTGGTTTTAATCTAACCAGTATAAGGCTGGCCCCTCGGTAAACGACATTTAGCAACAGTATATTGCCTTCAAGGCTTAAGGCACCATCCAGCGCTGGAAGTTCAAATATTTGACCCGGGGTGTACCCCGGATCCGCAGATGAATCGGGTCTATAGTGCACTTTGCCGCCGGTCCAGTGCAGATTGCCATCGATGGCCGTAATCCATCGTCGGTCAGCGGAAAAATTAATATTTTGCAATTCGAGCTCACCGGTGAACGTAAGTCCAAGGGTTTCGCTTTCCTGATTGACGAAGCTGCTGCTGATTTTGCCCTGCAGGCCCTCGATTAAGGTCTCTGCCTGTGACAGATTCAAGTGAGTAGACAGCGCGTGTCCTTCGCCGGCGACTTCGATGTCCGCAGAAATATTAGCTGCCATTAGGGGGGTCGCAGCCAAACGCCAGTTCAGTGTGAAGTCCGGAAATCCGCGATATCGAAGCAGGGCATTGCCACGCCAGATTGTGTCTGACATCGAGACCAACTGGACTTCGGGAATAACCTTGTCTAATTCAGCTTCGACGGTGCTGTACAGCAAACTTGCGGGTGCGAAGGCCATGATAAAGCCCAGAAAGGTTACTGACCCGGCGACGATGTACATGAAGATGCGTTTCATATCAGATTACTCGATGCCCTAATTCGCCGGATTCAGTCTGCTAACCAATTAACGATTGATTCGCCGTCCGGGGTGAGTCGTAACCAGCCTTGTTCGTCATTACCATCCCAAGAACCTGTACTGCAGCGAGTTTCCAACTGAAAATGGT
>CAJXBG010000166.1 GCA_913050215.1 uncultured Gammaproteobacteria bacterium | reverse complement strand
CTCAATGGTCAGCTGTTGTTTCTCAGACGCATATTCAATTTGGCACAGCGACAATCTGAGCGCATGCGCTTGTAAGTCGACACAATATACCAGTAGAACGAGACAAAGAGCGGCGCGCTTTCTAGCTTCCATCAAATAGCGGCTTTCGTTGCCTTTTGTTCTGCTAGCGCTTGCACTTCACGGAAGACTCTCAGCAAATTACCACTCCATATTTTACCGATCTCTTCCTCAGAGTATCCGCGACGCACAAGTTCGATGGTGATATTCATCACCTCGCTAGCGTCAAAAACTCCCTCAATGCCACCACCACCATCAAAGTCGCAACCGATACCCACATGGTCGATACCCGCTACCGAGACAATGTAATCGATATGATCTACAGCTTGCTGAACCGTTGCGAGCGGATCTGGAAACGCTTGGTTGATCTCATTCAATGTCTGGCGCATGGCGCCTCGTTCGTCGTTTGTCATTTCGCTAGGTGGCTTCATGTTTGCGCGGGCCGCTGCAATAGCGGCATCTCGCTTGGGATTTCCTGGCGCCGCGCGCAAGTACGCCGAGTACATTGTGAGTTGAACCACACCCCCATGCTCAGCGATGGTTTTTAGCATCTCATCGCTCATGTTCCGTTTGTGTTCAGTCACTGCACGCGCGTTCGAGTGAGTAGCAATGATAGGCGCTTCAGATATAGCAATGGTGTCATAAAAAACATCGTCACTGGCGTGTGACACGTCGATCATAATGCCAAGACGGTTCATCTCTTTAACAACTTCCTCACCAAACTGACTTAAGCCCTCGTGCTCAGGACCTTTTGAGTCCGTTGATGAATCGGCAAGGTCATTATTAGTGGAGTGTACTAAAGTAATATAGCGAACGCCTTTGTCATAAAATACCTCGACGTTGGCTAGGTCTGAGCCAATGGGATAACCATTCTCCATAGCAATATAAACGGCACGTTTACCTTGTTTCTCTAATTCGATGGCATCATCGGGCGTCTGAGCTAAACCCACCGTATCGGGATTTGCTAATGCCGATTCGATGGTCGCATCGATCATTTGTATTGCGAGCGCCTTCGCTCGACTGTCACCCTCATCGTCTCGGATGTCCTGGGCGACAAATGCCGCAAAAAAGATTGAATCCAGTCCGCCTTCAATCATTCGAGGATAGTCGACTTTTGAACCCGACTCGTTGGGATCGTGTCTTACAGACATATCAAATCCAGGTTCAATCATGCGTAACGGCGTATCCGCGTGAGTGTCCATCGTCAACACTCGATCGTGGATTTCTAATGCCCGCGCAACGAGTTGCGCTTCAGTTTCGGCCGCACCCGTTTCTTTAGCGCTAGATTCCTTCTTGGGCGGTTCCGAGCAACTCGCAACAAGAAGCAGGAGGCAGGATAAAAATAGAGTTTGATAGCGCATGATGATAACCAGGAAAAGATGAAGAGAAATTAGGGTTCAATTTTATTATCCCCTAACTCGGCAGTGAATTGTAGTCGCTGACGGTTGAGCATGATAGTAACGACGGATCTCAACCAGCCATGGCCTCTTTTTCGTTTTTGGTATACCTTAGTATTGATTATTCGATTTGGTTGAGTGCAAACGATGAAAAAAGAGTTTATACAGCAATGGAACAGACGCCCTTGGTGGATGAACCTGCTGTGGTATTTCTGTTTATATATGACCTTTATCTACATGCCTTTCGACATGTTTACCAAGTCTTTTGAACATTGGGAGGAAATCTGGTTCGGTATTGTCCTCACTGGCTGGCCTGCAAAACTGACTGAGCCGTTACATTGGTTAATCTACGGTGCCGGCGCTTATGGTTTTTGGAAAATGCGCAGCTGGATGTGGCCTTGGGCTGCGGCCTATAGCTTTCAGGTAGTGATCGCAATGGTCGTATTCAATCTGTTTCAGGGTCCTGGAATGAGTGATGAACCCAAAGGTGGGGGCATCGTTGGCGCTTTGATCAGTGGCGCCATTTTTATGGTGCCAACGATTGCACTTTACCGCGCGCGAGCGCTCTTTAATGATGATACATCCAAATCAGCTGAGGAGGAGAACACGGCGGCGAGCTAGATCAGTGAGTTGTGCTGACCGTGACTCAATTTAGTAAAGGTCACTCAATATCAGACCCAACCCAAACCGTTCCACTCTTTGGTTATAGTCGATCATGCTCTCACCGTACCCATTGAAGTACTGCGCGTGACCACTCAACCCACGCCAGATCGGGAAGGTCCAATCGAGCTGGACCGCGCCATGGTTTTCGCTTCGTAAATTGTTGCGTAGCATCATGCTCAGTTCATGATTGTCTGTACGATAAGTGCTGCGAAATTCAAAGTGCCCCATATACTTCTCGATGTCCGGGTTGTCGTCGCCATCGGCGTCTAGGACGTTTTGCTTCTCGTCTTCACGAATTCGATACCAGGGCTTCAATCCGAATACCCACTTGCCGGACTCCCAGGTGAACTTTGCGTAAACCCGGTTCCAACTTCGGGATAAGATACCGGACTGGCCATTGGACTGATGGCTAAAACCGACAGCAACTTCTGACGCGTCAATGCCAAGCATGCCGAGAGGCTGAAATTCGACTGGCGCTGTCCAGAATACTTCTGGCTCATAGTTGGTTTCCCTGAAGGGTGCAGAGGCGTCACTGTTGTAAGCCTGCCAAAAAGATAGGGATGTGAAAGCGAAATGGAAACGATCGTCGCGCATCAAGACACTCTTTGCGAACTGGTACTTCAGACTAAGTTGAAACTTCATTTCGATATTGTCGATATCTTCGATCGGCGCGAAGTCACTAAGCGCAGGGGGAATGGGTTTCTCTTTTGGATTGACGATATAGGTCGCAGGCATTAAGAAGTTGCGTTTGTGCGGTACCAATGCTCGCCGACTGGTGATTGCCAGTTGCTCTTCCCGTCTGCGGCTGGCAAGAATATCGTCATCAATCTGGCGATTTTTCTGTGCTGAACATTTACCGCGAATCTCGGAGACAAGCACGGCACCGTTAGCGCGACTAACCATCTGTAATATGCACGCCTGATATTGGCGGGTTTGCGCGATGCCGCCTTCCGCTTCGCTTGTTCCAGCCTCCTCCGCCAGGCTTGCACTTGTCAGCCCGAGCAACGCCGTTAGGCACATGGTTAACAATTTGTTCATAGATAGTTTCACTTAACTTGTTTGTTGGGTATTCAAGGGCACCTTATACGGCCCAACCAGTAAAATAAGAGCATGCAAATGCAATACCACAAATAAATTAGCTTTAACTTACAGTGAGTTATGGATATGCAGGCATTATCACTTTCATGGAGGTGTAAATAATGCCGACAGCAACCATCCTCTAACGAAGCGCGGTCATTCAATCGATAAACTAAAAAAACAATTAGAGTACTTCTAAAATTAAAGTGGAATTGCGACCTAAATTGCTTTCCCCGACCAAAATCGAACAATCATTGTTCAGATATGAAAATTGCATAAGCTAAGTCTACCGGCAACTAAGAAAAGATTTTTTTGCAGAGCATTCTGAAATCTGCTGAGTGAACAAGCCTCAACTGCAATGTCACAAACTGGTTTATTTAAGTTAACGACTGTCGGAACATTTAAACTTAGTTAGGAGTAAATAATGGCAATAATGATAACGACTATTTGGACCCCCAATAACTCTGGTGCAACCCCACAGCTCTCGGTCAATTTAACGACCGCGAGAGACGCGATGCGAAAAGACGGATACAGCGCTGAGGTAATGGCACTGATCCCCGGAGGGGGTGGTGCGCCTGGCGAGATGGGATTGGCCATAGATTACGACACGCCCGATGCCTATGTGGCGGCTTTAAGCGAAGGCGTTTCTCCTTCATTAGCCGAAGCTCAAGCAAGTATGCAGTACTCTGATTCAAAACCAGAGCGAACCTCTACTTGGATTGAACTACCGGGCTTAGAGACTGCTTATGAGGATTTACCCAAGGGAGTCGTGCAAACGAGCTATATAAAGGTAAATGCCGGTCAAGCCGCTAAGGCTATGGAATTGGTCACCAAAAGCAGAAATATCATGACGAGTATGGGGGCGAAAGTTAGAGTGATGAATGCGTTTCTTTCGAGTCCAACGGGAATGATTTTATTTGGTGTGTATCACGAATCTCCGGGTAAGTGGCGAGAGTTTAACGACGCGCTAATGGCATCGGCGGAGTGGAATGAGCATTGGAATGACAGTGGACGGGTAGGTGCTGTCGAAATGATGCGGCAATCCGCATTCGCAATGCTGCCTTAATTACGCTGAGGACACAGCACAAATACTTCGGCATTAACTTGCTTGATTTGGCGACCATTGAGATCAGGCTTGTTGCTAAGGAGCAGCGATACCAATACTAACCGCTGAAGCTACAGTGGCCGGTTTATCCATCTTAAATTCGACAGCTTGAGGGATCTCGTTTTGGATTAGGCGAGCAGGCGTTGTTCCGATTCTTCATTTAAAACGCGCGCATAATTCCTTGGGCTTATTTTAGTGCCGGCCCCTTATTTTGCTACTGACAGGTCATTGTCCAAGTCAGACAAATGCCGCCGGCGGAAATCGGAGCGCATGCGGCCCCTATTTTTGCGTATTTGAGTGATTTTGCTATCATTTTTAATCGTTTTGCGCATTTTATATGAAATATTTTTCTATAATCGTGTTAGTCTGCACGAATGTGTCTTTTTAGAAATAGATTGTGAGTTTTTTACTCATTTTAAAGAAATACAGCGAGTGGTTTGCCAAGCGTAAAAAGTCTCTTCAGAGGCCGTTCTACTATGAGAGTTGGGGAATGCAGTTTCTCACCATAGCAAGGGCCAATGTCAGACAGGCAAGTTGATACGCTAATTTTAATTGCAGTTCTGGAGGTTTTACAAAGGAGAGAGTCTAATGAAAATGCGACACTTATTTATCATGTTGACGGCTGTTTGGTCGACCCTAGGCATGATTAGCCTTGCCAATGCGGAAGGCCCAATTGAGGAAGTCATTGTGACTGCAGAGCGTCGAGCAGAAAGTCTGCAAAGCGTTGCCGTAGCTGTCACCGCCTTCACTGGCGAAGAAATGGATGCCCAAGGTATCGTCGATATCAAAGGCATCACAGAAAGAACACCTGGCTTCACCATGGGTACTTTCAATCCTGGTCAGCCGCAGTTCTACATTCGAGGTATTGGCTCTAATGAAGATGGCGCAGGCGGTGACCAGTCCGTTATCGTTTTCGTCGATGAGGTCTATATCGGACGTTCTGCTGGATCCGACTTTGACCTATTTGATTTGGAACGCGTCGAGGTCCTCCGCGGACCACAGGGCACTCTCTTTGGCAAAAATGTGATCGGTGGCGCAGTCAGTCTGGTCACGAAGAAGCCTACTGAAGAAACCAGAATGAAGTTTGAGGGCACCGCGGGTAACCTCGGTGAAGTCGGCGTTCGCGGTTTGGTCAGTGGTGAATTAGCCGAGAACGTTTATGGCAAGGTGTCAATTTCAAGTCGTCGTCGTGATGGCTATGTCGATTCACGGATCGATGAATTTCCCGAGTTTTTCCCCGACACCAACGTTGATGATCAACACGATATCAACACCGACAGCTTACGCGCAGCATTAAGGATGACCCCAAGCGATCGATTGGAAATCAATCTGTCTGCCAACTGGTCGCAAATGGATCGCGCGGGACCCACCTATATCTCCATCGGCCCGGGCGGTATTCCCTATGGCGCGAACGCTTCGCTTGATCCGAACTATGGCGCTAACATCCATGAGAATTTTATTGAAGACCCTGGCTCATCAGAGACTGATATCTCCGGTTTCACTGCTCGATTTGATTATGAACTGACAGATTCGACGTCCTTTACGTCACTGACTTCTTTTCGAAGCGTGGAATCTGAGCAGATCTGGGCGCTCTCAACACCTAACCTCAGCGCTTTGTTTGTCTCAGGGGGCGCTATTCCCCTGTATCTCGTTGGTAACAACAATTACACGGACGAGTCAGACACTTTCACGCATGAGTTCCGATTGACGGGCGGCAACGACAAGTTGTTCTGGATTGCCGGTCTATATTACATGACGGAAGAAACGGATCGGTTCGAAACATCATCAGTCGGCTTACTGTTCCCTGGTGGCGGCGGTGTTCCGGGCAATTTACCTGGCATTGTGCCCGGGGATGATCAAGGTAACGAAACGACCAGTTACTCGATTTTCGGTCAGTTCACCTACAACATCACGGATGCACTGGCGATCACACTCGGTGGACGGCAGTCCTTTGATGAAAAAGACATCACGAGAGTTGGTACGCCAAGTCCGCTTTCGCCAAACAGAAATTTCAACTTCAGAACTAGCAATGATTGGGATGCTTTTACGGGTAAATTTACGGTTGAGTGGCAAGCAACAGAAAATGCTTTCCTCTACGGGACAATTTCTGAAGGCTACAAAGCTGGCGGCTATCAGGGTTTGGCAGCAACCGAACTTATTGCAATCACACCCTTTGATCCGGAAGAAGCCACGCTATACGAAATCGGCGCCAAGACAGAATGGTTTGATAATCGACTCCGGCTCAATCTCGCTGTCTTCCAAACAGACTACTCTGACTTGCAAATCCTGCAGCTCCTAGTAGAAGAAGACGCGCCGTTTGGAACAGGCGGACAGTTAATCACCCAGAACGCTGCGGATGCTGACATCGAGGGTTATGAGCTTGAGTTTGTGATAGCGCCCACCGACAATCTGACGATTTCTGGCTCGTATACGCATCTCGATACTGCTTTTTCTAATTTCTTTACGCCCACCGGCTTCAGACCGCCCGATGGTGGCGCCGGGACTGGGGGAGATCGAACAGGCAACCCGCTGCGAAATGCGCCTGACAAGGCCTACAACGTACTGGTTCGATACCATATGGATTTATCAAATGGTGGTGCGCTGACTTGGCAAGCGGACTTTCGTCACAAAGACATCGTCTATCAGGATCCAGACGTGTTTGAGTTTGCCGCCGTGCCTGAGTACGACGTTGTCGACCTTCGTGTCAGCTATGTCTGGCCGAAAGGTAATCTTGAAACAACCTTGTGGTCACGTAATGCAAATGACGAGTCGTATTTCCTTCATAACTGGCCGCTTCAGGGCAGTGGACAGGCAACGCCCGCACCACCCAGAACCTATGGTGTGACGTTCACTTGGACAAACGATTAACTATCGCAACTGATAATAAGGAGCGGCAATAGCCGCTCCTTTACTCCGCTCGTCTGAAAGGCATCAGGCCGCACCACGACGGTCATTAACCCACAAAGTAAACAGCACATCACGTCGCCCGATATTTGATAGCAATCGGCGATTTTTCCCTCTGCCCTCATCAGCTCTGCCAACGCTATGCATCGTGGTAGAAGCAGGCCCCAGTTTCTTATCTTCTCTCGCTCGGCAGCCTAATATCCCATGTGTCGAGGATTGCTTAGTCTAGATTTAGTGTCCTAGACCCCGATAGTTGGCGTCATTTGGGCGGAATCAAAATCGGGCGGATTCGTCACAAGCAGTTCGCGAAGAACCCCATATAAAAACTGTCAACAAAATTCATTTGCATATTTCCCTAGATTGTTTGACTATTGGAGAGCTGTAATGTAGCTCGACCCGAAAAATAAAAAGTTTGTACGCAGAAACTATCTGCGAAAAAAAACGAAATTTGAAAGGGGTAATCTGATGTCTTCATTCCGTCTTGGCGTATCTGTACTCACCTGCGCCCTCATAGCAAATCTTGTTCACGCCGAAGAACGTCGTCTCGAAGA
>CAJXBG010000165.1 GCA_913050215.1 uncultured Gammaproteobacteria bacterium | reverse complement strand
TTTTAGTGAGATATTACTTCTTCCCGCCAATCCCTCTGCGGCCACGATCAATGTCGGCAGATTATCGGGTTGGGCAGTGCGAGCGTTAATCTTTGATGAGTCAGGTTTATTGCTCGCGAGTGATCAAAGCAATCGGTCGATCGGCAACTTATTGGCCGTGCGGGGTTCAAGTCAGGGTGACGAGTTAAAACTTGAGTCCACGGTGAGAATCGAAGAAAAAGCCAAGGCATCAAAGATAAAAGGTTACTTAACCGCAGCGTTTTCTTCCCTAATACCGGAACCTCGTCACGCGATTAACGTTGATGGAGAGCTCAGGCTCATGCAGGGGACAAAGGTTTTGGGTACTTGGCCCTGGGAGATGAAGGTACGTTTAGATGAAGTTTTCTCAATTTCTAGGAATAGCAATCTATTAGCTGATAGATTAGAGACGATTGAAGACCTGAAAAGCGAAATTTTGGGGAAATTGAATTGTATTGAAAGAGCACCGTACAGCGTTTCTGTTGCTGGTGAAATGCTAACATTGAATGCAGGGAAAGCCGATGGCTTTAGAATAGGTGATCGGTTTTTATTGTTTCCCGGAAATGAAATTTTCAAGAGTCATGGAATCGCCTCTGCGCTGGAAAGCGTCGCCATTGCTGAAATAGTGCGATCAAATCGACAAAGTGCGTTGCTGCATACGGTTGAAGGGGATGTAAACTTGAGAAGCGGAGTCATCATGAATGCTAAGTCGATACGGTTAATGTTATGAATAGAGTAATCATTTGGGGCGTTTCTGTTCTGCTGACAGTTGTCTTCCTGGCCGGTTGCGCATCTAATGCCGTCACGCCTGCGTCGACCGCGAGTGATGTCGCCGTCGATGATCAAGCAGAGCCAGGCCCGGCAAACACCAACCTCACAAAAGTCCTTGAGGGGACGGAGGCTTTTGGCGTGAACGGCGCAGAGAAGAATGAAGAGCTCTCCCGCGCGTTAGAGAGAATGTTGTCTGACCTGAAAAAAGCGGTTGATGAATCTGTTTCTACTGGCGATATCAGTCAAATTGATGAGAATGGTTATTATCTGGTCAAGCGGGGGGATAGCTTGTCAAGAATCATAGAGCGAGTGATCGCAAAGACGAATATAAATGGTGATTTCCTCAAGCAAGCGTTTGTTGCTGCTAACCCTAAAGCATTCAAGAGGGCTAACCCAAATTGGCTTTATGCGAATTCAAAATTAAGGCTGCCATCAGAGAAAGATTTTAGAAAGTTGGTTTTCAAGCCAAAAAGTA
This sequence comes from uncultured Gammaproteobacteria bacterium, assembly GCA_913050215.1. Lineage (GTDB taxonomy): Bacteria > Pseudomonadota > Gammaproteobacteria > Pseudomonadales > Azotimanducaceae > UBA4582. The sequence goes on along the minus strand of CAJXBG010000165.1, from coordinate 6,493 downwards.
ATAATTCAGAAACGAAAGATACGACCGATCCCTATAAGGATTGGATCCAGTATCCCTTGGTCGTTCCTTGATAAGCGCAGACTCTGTCAATCAGCCCATTAGGGTAAACGCCACCTATTCTCAGGGTGGCAGTTCTGTTTATACCTTAAGACTTGAGCCTCCTGAAGCCAGGTCACTCGGGCTGAGAGAAGGACAGTCAGTCAATGGTGTCATTGCTAATAGAGCAGACGGTAATGTTTTTCTCACAGGATCGAAAGCGGCGATTATGTTACCTAGCAATTTCGCGGCAGCCGAAGGGAAAGCGAGTTTTATCGCGACTGCTTTAGTTGGCGGCGCGATGCTGCTTTCTTTGCAGCCAGATAAAGCCCGTAAAGTCGGCACAAGACTTTCGATAGATAGAATACATAGCTTGTTAGGGCGGGCGATACAAAACACCTCGATATCGGGTCTCTTCAGCTTTTCTAAAATCACGAATATGCTGGCGCGAGAGCCAAGGCTAGGCAGTTTGTTTAGCAGCTTTCAAATGTCTTCTTTTGAACCGAACGCACAAACGGCTGAAGCGCTAAAAGCTTCACTCTACCAAAGTGGTTTGTTTCACGAATCCGAAGTTTTGAAACAAAACAAACCCAATTTGAACTTAAAGACTTTCTTGTTGCTTTTGAAAAGAGGGCATAACAACTTCGGCGCTGATCTGAGCCAGTTAAACGCAGCCTTGGATGAATTAGAGTCATTTCAACTTGAATCACTTGGCAATCAATTAAATAGAAACACCGCGCTAAGTTGGCTGATTCCTGTGCTTAATGACTGGCCAATCCTCGCGCATGTAGAATCAAGAGAGGGCAGTGAAGAAGGTTCGGAAGATGATCAGCAGAAGGAATGGAAAGTTGATTTAAGAGTCAGTTTAAGTGATTCGGAACACTTAGACGTTTCTTTAATCGTCTCCGAGAACGACGAGGTCAGATTGAACTGCTGGACAGACGATGCAGATTTTTATCACGAAGCGTTGAATCATTTGGATTGGCTGAAGTCCAGTTTCGGAGAATTGGGGATAAGTTTACACGAGGTCAACCTTTTTCCCGTCTCAAAGAGATCAGAGTCATCTGCAGAGCAAATAGGGTATGCCAGCGATTTAACGAAAACAAGCAACGGGATTAGCATAGATGTATGAAGGCATGGAGCAAAAAATAGCGGTCGCGCTTTTGTATGACCGAATAAAGGCCCCGACACTCACAGCGAAAGGATCGGGAGATTTTGCAGAGGAAATCGTAAGGAAAGCAGAGCAAGCAAATGTGCCGATTACGGAGGACAAGTTGTTAGCTGCGACGCTCGCTCAGCTCGAGCTGAACGAAGAGATTCCGGAAAGTCTTTTTAGATCGGTGGCGATTGTTCTGGCGTGGGTGTATCGATTGCAAGGAAAAACACCGTGGTGATGTTTGGCTACGATATACGCCCTAATCGGTTATAAATATTGGCCTGGTCATTACTGCGATTAGTGATGACTTGTATGAGGTTTTTAGTAATTTCCAGTTGTTTCTTCAACAAAAGATCATTTCGAATGTGTTTGTCACGACAGTCAACCAGTTTTGACTGAAACTCGTTTTTGACTTGAAGGTTCTCGTTTGCACCGGAGGATGCTTCTAGATAGCTTGACCAAAGATTGCCCAGCTCCTCCATTAAACTTATTTTTCTTTCTTGAATTGATTCGACGGTATCGAGATCCTTAGATCCCAGAAGCACAAATTCCTCATCCAGAAGCGTTTTTAGCGATTCAATGAGAATAGACAGGGATCGGATGTCAGGGATAGCCGCGTCAGACACGTGTAGGCTTCTAGAGCAATCTTTCGAGTTCTACAAAGCTCTCAGCCATCTTTCGAGAGTCCAGGGGATAGTTTCCTGATTCAATGGCCTGTTTCAGTTGTCGAACTTTAACTTCATCGAAAGCCGCTTTTTCTTCCGCTTGCTTAACTGCTTCACTCAAATCGACATCAACAGCCTGCGACGCTTGTCCTGATCTTTGAACCTGATTTTCACCCTCATCTGCAGCTTCTCTACTTGGCGCAGCGGGTGAGTTTTGTACTTGGCTAGGTCTCCCCGAGCCAACGTTATTTACGTTGTCAACCATATCTTTAACTCCACAAAGGGATTACACTAACTATTAATCGGTCAATGTTCTTCAACCTTTAGGTATTTTTTCAAAAAGTTTCCTTCACTCGTAACCATATGATAAATCTAAGATATTTTCCACTATTTATTTATCTTCTTCTATTGGTGGCGGGTTGTGGCGGTGGTTCGGGCGATGGCAATTCTAGTTCAAACGGGTCTTCAAACGGCAATAACCCACCGCCCGCAAGCGTCAATAATCCACCGTCTTTGACGTTGAGCCAAGCCTTGAATGTGGCAGAAAATGCCAGTCTGGTCGGCGAGATAGCATTCTCCGATGCAGACGGCGATGCGGTCAGCTTATCTATCGAGGGCGTCGATAGTGAATCTTTCTATATTGATGCGTCTAATCAACTAAGGTTTATTTTTAGCCCTGATTTTGAGGATGCTAAAGATATCGATGGTGATAACTTTTTTGAGATAGAAATAATAGCGTCAGATGGTAAAGACAATGACCGTCAATCGTTATTGGTGGGCATACTTAATCTGCCCGAAAACAAGTTTGATGAACTTGCAATTGAAAATTTGAAAATGGAGTAGTCAGTGACAAGGTTTTTGTTATGTTTTTTCGCCATTTTTTTGATGGAATCAAATGTTTTCGCTGAAGATCGCCAAAACATCACTGTGAGCCCAGCCGATACGCTGTCTGCCGATGTAATCAATGATATTAATGATCAATTAAGAGCGCCCCAGAGAAGACTTGAATTACCCGATCTTGTTGGTGAATGGGCAGTCCGTCAGTCCGTCTGCCTTGGAGGGGCTGAGGGCGTCGTAGTAGGCGGGCTTTGTGTTGATGATAGTGTGGCGTTAGAAGGCGCGGTACAACCTTCAGGTACGTATTTTGAAAGGACGGCAAATTGGAATATCGCCTTTGCGGATGAATCGCAGGCGAGTGTTTTGATATCGAGTAATCAATTTAACTTTTTCTTTAATCCTGGGTTTGGCTACATTGTTCCCAATGAAACGGTCACTTGGGAATGCAGTCTCTCCGGTGGCAGTGTGCTGATCTGTTTAGGCCCGACCGACTCCTTAACCTATACACTAAATTGCCCGCCGGGTGTTTGCCGATTGCATGTGCTGATGGCAGCATTTATCGAGTCTGATTCGCGAATCCGCTTTTCCTTAGGGCCGCTTGACACGAATTTAGCGGGTGGAGGTCAAAATACATTCGGGATGTTTAATGTTATCGAGCTCAGCCGGGCTGGGCTTTTACCGACCCCCCAATTCCTGGTAGCGGAACGAAGTGTCGAGCAAGTGAATTTAACATGGGCTGTTGATGAGGAAGAATACGATGGAGCGTTTGAAATTCAGCGTAAGGAGAATTTGTTAGATCCTTACACGGTATTGGGTACGACTTCTGAGACTTCTTTTTCGGACCAGCCTGCAGAGCCTGGTGACTATTGGTATAGGGTATTCTCTATTAGAGATGAGGAAAGAAGTACGGGTTCGAACGTGCGTAAAATTACTTATGATTAAGTTAGTTAAGACTCAATAGGCCGTATCCGACAACCCTCGCGGTAATAACTTTATTGCTTTCTTGATTTCTGACGCTAATCCTCTCTCCTAGATAACCGTCGGAAAGCGCGATGGCTTTGGCTTCGATTTTAAAGTTATTTGAAGTTGAATAAATCGTTACTAATTCATTTCGCCGCATCAACCTTGCTTTCCTCAAGTGACGGCTGCGGACTATTTCCCCCGTTCCAACTGTTTTGCTTAGCTCCATATAACGCAGCGAGGCGATTGAACCAATATAATCTTCTGGTACACCTGAAAACTTGGTAATTTCAATCAAGTTGTTCGCGTCGAGTGGTGAACCCGACGGCAGAATCGTCTTTGGAACAACCACTATTTTAGATGTATCTAAGTCCTCGTTGATTAAAATATCCCCTCGCTTCTTATCGCGTTGCAAGTATAAATCGTCCAGCTGGGATATTTCGGTAAAGGCGTTGGTGGGTATAGATCGATTTGAGCGAATGTCATCTAGCATATCTTTGGTGATTTTAAAGCCCTCTGATGCGTCAGCCTTTAAGACGTAAGCATTGAGATGACGCGGATCATTAGGGATTAGATTGTCACTGAATTCTGCTGAGTGAATTCTTGTCGGCACTTTGATGAATCGACGCCATTGACCCTGACAGTCCGCTTTGATCATTCGCTTTGAAGTATTAGTAAAATCAAAGTGGATTGGTTTGTCGCATGCTTTTCGAGTGATGGGGCCGCTGAGGTCTTCGGAAGCGAAGGCGATGTTATCTCCCTCAATTTCGGCTAGCCACTCGTTTAGCTCAATTAAAATCGAAGATTTAGACTCAGCTGCGGCCTCATGCGAGCCTAGTAAAGCCGATAGCTCGATTAGGCACATAATAATGATTAGGAAGCGCTTCATAAGTTTTTACCCTTGTCGCGCATTAACGCCACACCCTTGATGGGTCCTCAAACTTTATGCTGCTTGTTTATTAAATTCAACAATTGATAAACGACCAGTTGACCTGATTGGTGAATGAAGGTGATGCACGTTGCTGCTGCGTAACTTTTCAGTAATCGCATAGGTCTATGCTCAAAAGCAATGAGAAAGGGTCTCCGTGTCGCGGCTTGACACGATTCGCGGGTTTGAGATGAGCGCAGCGCAAGGCGAATCTTGGCGATTGAGTCAACGGTTAGTTGACCTGCCTTTAAACACTGTCGGCATCACATTTGATCATCTATGCATCGCAGCCGATTAGCGGCAGCAGGGTGCCGCCTATTTTTCAATATGACCGGTAAATGTTGCCGCCTAGTTTCTAGAATGTTTTTTCTTAATGAATAAAAAATCTCTTTTATTATTTTAATTCAACAAGTTGAGAGCAATCGACAGAACTTGGCACGGTGGTTGCTTTACCCAAGTACTGGCCGAATTAATCTCAATTAACTAATCGGTCAACAAGGTTAAGAACTTTAGGAAAAATGGAAGGAACTGTGACGATTTTTGAGAATGTGTTTGGTATCCATGAGAGCGCGTTAAAGCTGAGAGAGCGTAGATTAAACGTGCTCTCGGAAAATATCGCGAACGCAGATACACCAAACTATAAGGCACGTGATATCGACTTTAAGTCTGTGATGAGGTCTACGCAAGCAGGTATGAAGGATATGACGATGACTCATGGGTCGCACATTGATGCAGCGAAGGCTGGTAAAGACGGATTGGTTTATCGAAATCCCCTAAATCCTTCGGCAGATGGTAATACGGTTGAGCTTTCAGTACAGCAAGCTGAATTTGGTAAAGAATCAACTCGTTATACCGCAACTATGCAATTTATTGAAAATCGGATCGGTGGTGTGCGGCGCGCACTTCGAGGCGAGTAACTAACAAAGGACTATAAAGAGTAGGTAACGTTATGGCTTTAGTAATCAACACCAACGTATCTTCATTAACTGCCCAGCGAGCTTTAGCTGAGTCTAGTGCAGAGCTGGAAACAGCAATGGAGCGCTTGTCGACAGGCTCAAAGATCAATAGTGCTGCAGACGATGCTGCTGGTTTAGCAATGACCCAACGCATGACCGCTCAAGTCCGAGGGTTAGCGATGGCAGTCAAAAACGCCAACGATGGTCAGGCTTTAACGCAGTCCATTGAAGGAGCCCTAGGTGAAGTCTCGGATATGTTGCAACGAATGCGTGAACTAGCGCTGCAAGCGGCGAACGGGACCAACAGTTCAGCTGACAGAACATTCCTTCAGTCGGAAGTGAACCTGTTGATTCAGGAAATATCGCGCGTATCAGCGAGCACTCGCTACAACGGCGAATTGATTCTTGATGGCACCTTTCTAAATAAAGCCTTACAGGTAGGCATAGAAGAAGGCGAGAACATTATTTTCTCGGTGGACTCTGTGGCAGCTGAAAATGTGGGTGCCCATACATTAGTCGGTGAAGGCGTAGGTGCACGAGCTGCCCAAGCGGATCCGCTGGCCAACCCGACAACTGAAGCAGACGATATAGAAATTTTTGGGTATCTTGGCACAAAATCTACAGCGGCGAGTCCTGGAGATTCAGCAAAACAGACGGCGGTGAAAGTCAATAACCTGACTGGAGAAACCGGCGTCAAAGCGTACGCTAAGACGTATGCATCAATTGAATCCACCAGCGCAGAACAAAAGACCTATAGCGTAAAAATTAATGGCTTCACAACAGGAAACTTTGTGATTTCAAGTGGCGACGTGGAATCTGCTGTCGACGCAATCAATCAAGTTTCAGGCTCTACCGGTGTTACAGCCAGCTCTAGTAACAATAAAATTGTTCTTTTTGACAGTGATGGCGATGACATCACTGTCGAAAATTTGCAAACTCTAGATGGTTTCTCAGA
>CAJXBG010000164.1 GCA_913050215.1 uncultured Gammaproteobacteria bacterium | reverse complement strand
TTTTGACTTCGTGCCCCCGGCGGGGACGGACATCATTGATGATCGTTTTTAATCGCATTAATTTGTCGCAGCGCCTACCGGCAGGTTGCGCCTGAATGTCGTTGTTTGAGACAGCGCCAGCTTACGAGCCACTCGCAGCGCGTATGAGACCAGCAAACCTGAGTGAGTTCGTTGGGCAGGAACATCTGTTAGCCAAGGGAAAACCTCTAAGAGAAGCGATAGATTCCTCGATGCTGCATTCCATGATTCTTTGGGGACCGCCCGGCGTTGGCAAAACTACCATTGCAAGAATGATTGCTGAAGAATGTCACGTTAGGTTCGAGTCGATATCAGCGGTGCTTTCTGGCGTAAAAGAGATACGTGCCGCCATCGCAGTCGCCAAACAAAATTTGGCAAACGTTGCGATCGGGGGCGGGCAGAAGACGCTTTTGTTTGTCGACGAGGTCCACCGATTTAACAAATCGCAACAGGATGCCTTTTTGCCCTATATTGAAGACGGCACCATTCTTTTCATCGGAGCCACAACCGAGAATCCTTCCTTTGAATTAAACAACGCCCTGTTATCTCGCGCCCGTGTTTACAAGCTGACGTCACTCAACGATGAGGCTTTGCTCGCGCTGCTGAAAAAAGCGCTCAAGGACCCGGAGCGGGGGCTCGGAAAAAATCAACTGGAAGCTGACGAAGAGGCCTTGCTCAAGCTGGTTAAAGCCGCGGATGGCGATGGGCGTCGGGCGCTCAACCTACTAGAAATCGCCAGCGATCTTGCGGGCGAAAACAAACTGGATGACCTGATTCTGGAAGAAGTACTCGGTTCGGACTTTCGTCGTTTCGATAAAGGCGGAGATCTCTTTTATGATCAAATTTCGGCACTACATAAAGCAGTTCGGGGGTCTTCGCCGGATGCTGCTCTGTATTGGTATGCTCGAATGATTGACGGCGGCTGCGATCCGCTATATGTGGCACGTCGGGTTGTGCGCATGGCCAGTGAAGATATTGGTAATGCGGATCCCAGAGCATTGGAGTTGTCTTTAAACGCCTGGCAGGTTCAGGAAAGACTCGGTAGTCCTGAGGGTGAGTTGGCAATAGCGCAGGCGATCACATACCTGGCTGTGGCGGCGAAAAGTAATGCAGTCTACTCAGGCTATGGCAGTGCACTCCGTGATGCCGCCGAGTTACCCGGATACGAAGTACCCCTTCACATCCGAAATGCGCCAACAGCGCTAATGAAAGAGATGGGTCATGGGGATGATTATCGTTATGCGCACAACTTTGATGACGGGTTTGTCGCAGGTGAATCCTATATGCCTCAGGAACTTGATGATAAAACGTATTATGAGCCAGTTGACCGGGGGTTGGAGATTCAAATCCGTGAAAAGCTGGAAAAGCTGCATCTTGCGAACGAGCAGAGCGATTTCAAACGCTATCCAAAGGACTAATTTCGCTTAACGGGCCAATATTGACGGGTGAACAGGGAATAATACAAGGTGGACATGATCGCAATTGCACTTGGCGGCGCGTTGGGCGCAATCGCGCGTTACTGGCTAACGGAACTGTCATCAACGATGTTTGGCGCTGAATTCCCTTATGGCACCCTGATCGTCAATGTGCTGGGCTCATTGTGTCTAGGGTTTGCCTTTGTGTTGTTAAGCGAGCGTGCCCTTGTCGGTCCTCTGTGGCGCTCTGCGGTGATCGTCGGCTTTCTAGGCGCTTTCACAACCTTCTCAACGTTTTCGCTACAGGCCTTTGATTTGATTCAGCAGGAACGCTTTCTGGCCGGAGGCGGCTATATTGTCGGAAGTGTTGTCGCCAGTCTGGTTGCTGTGGGCGCAGGCATGATCCTCGCCAAGCAAATTTAAACTCGCAGAAATCAGCGAATCCGCCGACATGCTATAAAAAATATCGAAATCTGATCACCTTTGTTACTATTGCGCCCGAAATTTTTGAATTAGAAACCATTCGATGCTTGATCCTAAAATATTACGGAACGATCCGTTTGAAATTGCTCATAAACTTAAAACTAAGAAGTATGATTTTGACGTCGTGCGCTTTCAGGAGCTTGAAGAGCAGCGCAAGCAATTGCAGATTGAAACTGAGTCACTTCAATCTGAGAGAAAAGCGAAATCAAAGTCGATTGGCCAAGCTAAGGCCAGCGGTGAGGACATACAGCCGCTGCTTGACTCAGTTAGCACGCTTGGGGACGATCTGGACAAGGCGAAACATCGCTTGGTTGAGGTTCAGGCAGCGCTAGACAGCATCACGCACGGCATGCCCAATCTTCCAGACGAGACGGTTCCTGAGGGTAATTCCGATGAAGATAACCTAGAAATCAGGCGCTGGGGGGATATACCTGCTTTCGATTTTGAACCAAAAGACCATGTGGATTTGAGTGCAAAAAGCGGGTTAATGGACTTTGAATCTGCCGCTAAAGTCACAGGATCAAGGTTTGTCGCACTTCGTGGCCCTATTGCTAGGCTGCAGCGGGCGTTGACCCAGTTTATGCTTGATGTTCATACAGGTGAGCATGGCTATGAAGAGATTTACGTGCCTTTCATCGTGAATGAGGATTCCATGTTTGGCACGGGGCAACTGCCAAAATTTGGTGAAGACTCTTTCAAGTTAGAAGATGATCGAAACTATTATCTCATTCCAACAGCAGAAGTGCCTGTGACGAATATGGCGCGCGATGTCATCCTTGAAGCGGAAAACGTGCCTCAAAAATTTGTATGCCATACACCTTGTTTTCGAAGTGAAGCAGGCAGTTATGGTAGAGATACCAAGGGCATGATTCGCCAGCATCAGTTTGAGAAAGTTGAGCTCGTTCAACTGGTGCCAGCGAATGAATCGATGCAAGCTCACGAGGCGTTAACTGGGCATGCTGAGAATATTCTGCAAAAACTCGATCTGCCATATCGTGTGGTCAATCTATGCGGTGGGGACCTTGGTTTCTCCTCAGCAAGAACTTATGACCTAGAAGTGTGGTTACCAGGCCAGAACAATTATCGGGAGATCTCTTCTTGCAGTAATTTCAGAGATTTTCAGGCACGCCGGATGCAAGCGAGATGGCGCAATCCTGAAACCGGTAAACCGGAGCTGCTACACACGCTTAACGGTTCGGGTTTAGCCGTCGGTAGAACACTGATCGCGGTTCTTGAAAATTATCAGCAGGCAGATGGTTCGGTTCGAATTCCCCAAGTTCTGCAGCCATACATGAACGGGATGTCGTCAATTGCTCTTTAGTCGCAATTGGTCGGTTTCGGCAACCCGGCTATCTTGGCAGAAATTTTAGCCGGTTTGCCTGTGAACAGTTTCATGAGATAAATGCTATTACCTTTCTCTGGTCCCAGCGCTTCCCTGACTATTTTAATAAGTACCCTGGTAACCGGCGCGATTTTGTATGTCTCGTAATAGTTACGCTGCAGTTCTATTATTTCCCAATGCGCATCTATGAGGTCAATAGCATCCTGTTCGGCGATGAGTTCTGCGATAGACGGGGACCACTGGGAGAGGTCCCTCAAAAACCCCTCGGCATCCAGCATTTTCACTAAGGTGCTCATATCCACGCTTTTGTCATTTTATGCTCAACTACAAGCTGAACAAAATCAGCGTAGGAGATCACCTTAATGCTTGGTAGAACCCGATGAGCTAATCCTCGGGCTTCTATATCAAGGTCTAATGCGTAAATTCTTGTTGGTACCTGTCTTACCAGTTCCTCGTTTGAGTTGTCCGCCATGTAAACTCCGTCTTCTAATAGGAGTAAGGAGTCCCCATCCTCAGATGAAGCAGTAAGAACCTCTAAGCAAGCGATAGCTGCAGGCGCGCGGGGTGGCTTGTTCAGGGTATGCAGGATCATCAAAAGTCCAATACCAGATCAAATGCTGATATGAATTCGCACACGGTATTTTGTTTAATGGGTATCGTCGGAATAACCAATTCATCGGTTCCAAGTTGACGCTTAGCAAGATCTTCGTCGATGCAGAATATTTGATCAACGCCATAATCAGCAAGTGCGCCAAAGGTCGACGCAAAGTTTTTCGTGCCTAGCCGCTCTGGTTGTTGATGTTTGAGTAATTGATAGACCCCATCACCCTGAAAAAGTACAGCGCACTCTGCGAAGGCAGAGCCCATCAGGATAGCGTCAAGTCCTTCCTGTGCGTTTATCCCACCGTGAGGCGGTCTGGATTGTGTGAACAGAATGCGTTTCATGTTAATCCAGTGCTCCTAAGCGGCAAATGTCACGGTTCGGTCCGCAGCTAAACCCGCGTCGATGAGTTGGCCAAGACCGGAGATTTCAAAAGCAGTATTCAAGTTCGCAGCATTTCTCTCATACCTTTCTGCCTCAGCCTTATTCAGTAACCCGCGGCGCAAAGACGAAGCGATGCATGTGATCAATTCGACTTTATGTGTTTCAGAGAGACTCAGCCATTCTGCACGAATGTCAGTCTCATCCTGAGGAGGCACGATCAAGTCACTCGCGTTGTAAATACCATCGTGATAAAAGAAAACCCGATAGATTTCGTGCCCTGCGTCTAGGACGGCTTTTACAAAGTGTAGCGCAGACAACGAAGCCTCGTGTGAGTAGGGTGCTCCCTGAACGACAATTGCAAATTTCATTTCAATACAATTCCTGAATCTTTTAACTTACGCAGTACAGGTCTTTAGTTTTATGTCGGTCAAAAAAAAACCCTCGCGTGGTGAGCAAGGGTTTTATTTTGATTGATTTACCTCGAAGTGATATGAAGTAATATCAATTTGTAATCAGTCATCTCCACCAAAAGCACCCAGTAAATGGAGCAGCGCTGTGAAGAGATTGTATATATTTAGATACAATCCCACCGTAGCCATGATGTAGTTAGTCTCGCCGCCATTAACGATGCGGCTAGTGTCATATAAAATGAACCCAGACATCAGCATGACAATCGCTGCAGATATCGCCAGGCTTAGACCTGAGATCTGCATGCCAAACAGCGACCCAACAAGTGCAAGCACGATACAACCGACCACAACCCACAAACCTGTCATCAGAAAACCGGCCATAAAAGAAAAGTCTTTCTTACTAATCAATATATAGCCAGACAGAGAGAGAAAGATCATACCTGTCAGACCAGCAGCAGTGACCACAGTCTGACTGCCTGCAGCGGTCTGCATGTAATAGTTCAGGATTGGGCCGAGAGAAAAACCTAAAACACCGGTGAAGGCGAAAACAAGTAATATGCCAATGCTGCTGTTTTTAAACTTGGAAATTGCGAACAGCAATCCAATTGAAACAAGTAGAGGAATGAAGCCCATGTAGGGAACTTCAAGTGCCATCGCCAGACTTGCCATCCCTGCGCTGAAAATCAACGTCATTGATAAAAGCATGTAGGTGTTTCGTAGTACTTTGTTTGTTTCCAAGACCGACGTTTGACGACCTGTAACAAATTGCGCATCTGCCATTAAAATATCTCCTGAATTGGCTGATTTGTTTAGTGAAAGTTTACGGTTAGGCTCACTAAAAGCAAGTAAATCTGACCTTATTAAGGCATACAATGGGCATAGTTCCGATCGATTACCTTCGTTCTATCCGATTTAGGGTTGCGGCGACAATAATTCAAGGGATATACGTAAGTTTTGGGTCAATGACGCACGTTCACATCAATTTGCTAATAGCACTAGACCCTATTTTTTTAAAGGATATAAAGGACTGTCACCACGTTGACTGGTTCAAGCTCTACCTTGCACGAGAATGGGCATCCGATTGTTTTTTCAACCGCTGATCCCTGATATCGACTAAAGGCGCCTACCTAACAATCATCTAAAAGGCATCTGCTTCACAATCATCTAAAAGGCATCAGCTTCGGTGTCGGTGCCAAGTTTTCCGTGAAGTACTAGCCAGACGGGAATACCGCAAATAAGACCTGTCACGCCGATGACAACAAAAGTGGCTTCTATTGTGTAAACGTCTGCGTACCATCCTAATACAGGCATCAATAAGGCGCCAAGCAACCGGCCACCAAGACTTTGTACCGACAGTACGCTTGCTCTAACGCGTGAGTCTACCCGCTGATTTACGATGTCGTTGAAACTGATTTTATAGAACCCTCGCACGACTTGATGCAAGTAGATTAATGTGAAACTAAATAGAAACACAAAATATCCTAACAAGATTGACGCGCCGCAAGTGAGCAAAATGAGCGCCAGTAAAATAGTTGAAGTTTGGAAGCGAGCTTTCACGACGTAGTAGTATTTCCCCGCATAGGCCGACACCACCTGAAAAGAAGCAAATACAATACCGAAATAGATGATATCAATACCGGCGACGTCAAAGTATGGCTGATATAGCCAGAGGCCCGCTAAGTTAAAGCTGAATATGATCCCTGCATATACCAGCACCCAGAGTAAGATATCGTCACGCTTTATTGAAAAATAGACTGACTTCAGTTGTTCCTGGAGATCCGTTGTGAACCTTGCCGTGTCGTTCGTCGAATTTGCATGATTAGGTGGTTCTTCGAGTTGCGTAGCTGCAACGAATGCAACAAAAACAAAAGGCACGCAGGCGTATATCGTCAATCTGAGATCCACAGCAGCAATAAACCCGCCAAAAATCTGAGCAGCGCCAGCGACTAATGTGCTGTAGAAAATCAGATTTCCAAATATTCTTGGAAACTCATCTTCCCTGTTATCCGACTTCAACCAATCAAATAAAAATGCCGAATCCGCGCCAGATTGCATGGCAATGAAACCTGCAATGAATAATTCGGCTGCTAGCAGAGAATAAAATCCCTCAGCGAAACAGTACAGCACAATACCAATCAGGTTAGAGAGGGCGGCTAACGTCAGCGTCAGTTTTCGGCCAAACATATCCGCAAACAGACCAGATGGAAATTCAAGCAACACCATCGCGATAGAAAAGATCGACTGGAGCAGCATTATCTCCAGCATCGTCAGTCCGAGATCTTGCCAGAATAGTACAACGACAGGTAAATGAAAGTAGACGGTGACGAGTGCTTTCTGAATTGACAGTAAACGAAGATTTTTGCCGAGGGCATTTGTGTGGTCTGAGGAAGGCATTACGTTTAATGTCAAAGCGAGAGCGGCAGACTTTTGATGCAAGCAGGTTAACCCGTCCAATTAAGAACTGATACACCTCAATTGCTTTAACAATGCTTAATCGGTATCTTCTCAAGCGATAACAAAAAAAAGATTACAACTGATCTAAACCGTACGATTTAAATCGACGCAATGGAGCTATTCATGAAGTATCTGCCGTTCTTACTTTTGTTTTTTAGTTTTTCTGTTTTCGGTGAGACAGCGCAAGAATGCGCCAAGCTCGTCAGAACCGACGACCGACTTGCTTGCTTTGACAAATTGTTTCCAAGCAAAACGGACAAAATGATCGAAAGTGAAACTGTGCAGCAAAAGCAACCATCTACCGATACCAGCACCCGAAATGTCACGGATAGGTCAGCAAGGGAAGTTACCAAGACAACTCAAGACGAATTAACCAGGCCGGATAAAAGTAAAATAGACGTTGAAGATGAACGGAATTCGTTTGGATTTAGTCTAAGCAAAATTTTCAACAGGGATCCCGGGGGTGATTTCCAATCCCGGATCACGGAACTTAAAGCCGGTAATTCCCAAAAAATGGTGTTCCTGCTCGAAAACAGTCAGATCTGGTTACAAGATTCACCGCGTACCCTCCCTTTTCGCGTAGGTGACACGGTAAAAATCAAAAAAGGATTGTTGGGTGGATACACGATGCGTTCAAAATCAGGTACGTCAACACGGGTTCAGCGTATCCGATAGTCAC
>CAJXBG010000163.1 GCA_913050215.1 uncultured Gammaproteobacteria bacterium | reverse complement strand
GTCGCGTATTCACTAATTCTGTGGAAATCTTGTCTATCCGTTGCCTCAAATGCCGCCTCCCAAGCTGCAACAGTTGGGTTGTCTGGCAATTTGGCGTATCCGTCGCTGAACACTTCAATGGATTGCACGTCTTCTTTTGGTCGCAATGCGTCGACCCAATCACCAATTTGAGGCGTACCGTCAGCTAGCACATCATAGCAAAGCGAATTGCCAACTTCATTTGCGAAACGATACTGCATACAGATCCCGGCAGCAAGAAAATCTCCAACAATAGCACCTTCGTTTTGAAGGCTCAGTGCCACGATGGTCTGGGCGATGATATTGTCTGCTAGTTGGCGGCCCAGAATTCCGTCTTTCACAGCATCATCAAAACCCAAAAAAATAACACGTCTGGCTGCCATTTCAGCAGAGTCTAGATCTGGCAGTCTCTTAGACAAGTCGTGGAAAAGTGCAACGCGAGCGAAAGTAGCGACATCATCGATTAGCTTTGTATGCCTCAGTGTCTCTGAACCATTGATCCTTATGCCACTATCACCAAGACAGAAAAATCTCCAATTTTCGCCACAATCGATAGCTAAAGCAAGTGTCGTCGCGGGAAGAGGCGAGAGAGAATATTTTTCAAAGCTTTTTGCATAGAGCGTGCTGAGTTTATTAACAAGTTCTCGAGCTGGCAGCTTGCGGTTCTCGGGAGGTGTTAGCAATTGTGCTGCGCATTCTGCGGCATTCAATGCGGCCATCCGGCCTGCAGGCGTGGTGTTGATTAAAGTTCCTTTCGCGTCAGTCGCACCGTCGAACAGGCCTATTGCGATACCTGGTAAAATAAACGGCACATCGTCGCCTGGGCGATCAGCTTCTCGGTATTTGCAACGTGAAAATGCTTCAATATTCATAGGTTATCCTAAATAAATGCAGAATTGCGGTTTTCGGCAAAGCGGAAGACTGCATAGACACAGGCTCCTGTGCTCAAAAGCAAAATTGTAGACAATGCCGCCGCCAGTCCAAATTCACCATCGAGAACCGCCAAATAGACTTTAACGGGCATGGTGATTGTTCCAGCGTCGTAGAGGATCAGGGTCGATGAGAGTTCGTTGATAGCGGTGATGAAACCCATCAATGCGCCAACCACAATTCCAGGAAAAATAAGCGGCACGGTGATCTTTACAAATGCGCCAAGAGGTGTGGCGCCAAGATTTACAGCGGCCTCCTCTAGTGAAGGTTTGATTTGCCGTAAACTGGATGTTGTAGAGCGGACACCGTAAGGAAGCCGTCTGATATAATAGATCATAACTAGAAGAAATGCGGGACCAAAGAAGTTTGGCATCCCATTTCTAAACACGGTCACAAAACCGATTGCCATGACAACGCCTGGCACGAGGTAAGGCACCATCATTAGGAAGTCGATTGCCGCCGCCGCCTTTGTATCTCTTCGGACAATAACATAGCTTATTAGTCCCGAGGTGATCGTGATAAATGTCACCGCGATTATTGCGAAGAGAAAGCTGTTGTAGATAGCATCCGGCGCATCTCGCCAAATCCGATCATAGCTCTCCAAGCCAAACCCCCCAACAAAAACAGGGCCTTTCGTCTTTAGAAACGATGTATACACGACAACAGCCGATGGCAGCATAGCCAGAAACACAATACCATGGCTAAAAAAATGAACTGCTGCGTTCTTCCAACCGGATAACTTAACAGCGACCGGTAGATTTGTGAGAGAGCTAGCATAGCGACGATTAGCAAGAATTCTCCGTTGTGCAACGAGCGCAATCATTGAAATTGCCATCATCAAAATCGAAACTGTGACGGCCATGGTAGGGGGGCCACCCAACTCTGAGCGATAGGCCGATAAGGCAATTGTGGACAGTGTCCGAAATCCACGACCGAGAATGGCGGGCGTTCCAAAGTCAGCGATTGAAAGCACAAAGCAGATGATGGCTCCGGTGCTGACCGCTGGAAAAACAAGTGGGAGCGTGACCTTTACAAAGCGTTGCCAAGGGCTGCACCCTAGATTTTCTGCGGCGTCTTCAAAGGATTTATTGACCGCAGTCAATGCAGTCTGTGTCATTAGAAAAATAAACGGGAAAAACTTTAATGAGAAGACAAGAATGATCCCGTGGGCACCGTAGATGGTGGGTATGTTAATGCCAATACCGCCAAAAAAGTTTGTGATGACCCCATTGGATCCCATCATCATGATCCAAGCGTAAGCACTGATGAACGGAGGGGATACTAATACCAAAATAGCGAGAGTAGAGATGAGGGTCTTTCCTGTGATTAAGAATCGTGTGGTGAAAAAGGCGAGTGGAATTCCAATTAGGCAAGCTCCAAGTGTGCCGAGGGCTCCAACAAAAAGCGTATTTTTCAAACCATTCAGATAATAGTTACGGGTGAACACCTCGATGAAGTTGTCAAGCGTCAAGCTGCCGGTATCTGGATCAATAAACCCTAATGTCAACACACGCAGGATTGGCAAAATGAGAAGAATGCAAAGTACAGCTACGATTGATATGGTAATCCAGGTCCAGAAATCTGGCCTATGGCGTGGAAATGAAAAGGCCATCAAACACGCTCCCCAAGCTCGCTGTCTCTGAAAAAAGATAGGTTTTGTCTCTCAACACAGAACCAAGCACGACTGTCTACTGGCAGCGCAATCACCTTGGAATCAGATCGACCGACAGCCTTAATTGCTTCACCATTATCCGTGGTAGCAAATATCTCCATTTCGCGGCCTATAAAGCTGACTTCTTTGATTTGGACAGGAATCGAAATTTCTGTATTTAATAAAGAAGACGGGTCCTCATCGACCTTGACCGATATGTCTTCTGGACGCAGTGCACAAACTACAGGGCCAGCAGGTAGGTGCTGCGATACTGAACTACCGCAACATTTGAGAACACACTCACCTTTGAAATTTCCTACTTGGAGAAAATTGTTAGCACCAACAAAAGATGCAACAAATCGATTTGACGGACGCAAGTATACATCTAGAGGGGTAGCTGCTTGCTGTATGATGCCACCCTCCATGACACACACTACGTCTGACATCGCGAGGGCTTCTTCTTGGTCGTGTGTCACGTATATTGTAGTAATACCAAGGTCACGCTGGATCCGGCGGAGTTCGGCACGCAGATCAACACGCAGTCTTGCGTCAAGATTGGAAAGAGGTTCGTCCATGAGCAAAACTTTTGGCCGCACTACAATTGCTCGTGCGAGCCCAACACGTTGTTGCTGACCGCCTGATAGTTCATGGGGCATTCGATCCACGAATTTACCGAGTTCAACGACCTCAAGGACTTCTTCTACTTGACGTGTGATTTCCTTTGCTGGAATGCGACGTTGTTTCAGTCCAAAAGCTACGTTGTCTCGCACACTTAAGTGCGGGAATACTGCATAGTCTTGGAAAACCATTGCAACATCTCTTTGATGCGCTGGTAAATGCTCGATGGAACTGCCGTCAACAGCAATTTGACCGGCTGATTGTTGATGAAACCCTGCGATTGTTCGCAGCAGAGTCGTTTTACCACACCCTGATGGTCCAAGGAGCGTGTAAAACGTACCTGACGGAATCGAGATGCTGATATCTGAGAGAGCAACGACGTCACCGTATAGCTTCCGTAGCCCGGAAATTTCAACCGATGCCATTATCATTTCCTAACAGTTTGAAGTTTTTTTGGTGATGCTTGCCAATTATTGAGATGACAATCGGCAAGCACTACTTTCGCTGCTACTCTATGTCGAGTACCAAATCCTCCCAAGCTGAGACGAGGATCTTGCGGTTCTCAGCTGCCCAAGCACCGTCATAACCAACAGATGGAAGTTCACTAATCGCCTGAAGTGCAGGGTTTGATGCCACATCAGCGCGTACTGGCCGGCGGCCTTGTTCTGCCACAACAGTCTGCGCCTCTTTGGTCAACATGAAGTCTAAAAAGGCTTTGCCGTTGTCTGCGTTTGGTGCACCTGCAATCAAGGTCATAGCATCAGGGACGATGGCTGTCCCTTCGGATGGGTAGACAATCTGGACTGGACCACCACCTTCGACATAGCGCAATGCTGCATCCTCAAGGGTCACACCGATGGCGAGTTCGCCATCATTGACAAAACGTGGAACAGCGCCGGAGCTGTCCGAAAGCACAAAGTTAGACAAAAGTCCTTTATAGACTTCCCAACCATCCTCTTCTGTATCGTATGCCTGCAACACGGTTGCCAATTGAATATAGGAAGAACCCGAAGCATTCGCTTTTGCAGAAGAGACTACGTCATCATATTTAGGATCCGCCAATTCTGACCAGCTTGTGGGAATTGGCAGACCGTCGAGCTTATTTTCGTTTACTATAAACGCCATAACAACTGCCGTGAACGGGCTCCAAAGTTCGCTTGGCTTCATTCCCTCGGCCAGTGCATCGGTGCCAGCAGCTTCATATGCTTCAAAAAGAGCCGGGTTAAAATCGATGACGGTGCCATCAACGCTCCAGAGAACGTCCGCCACAGGATTATCAGCTTCTGCGGTCAGGCGGTTAAGAAGATCACCAGAACCGGCTTTGATAATTTCGACTGTCGTGCCCGTTTGTGCTTCAAACACCGGTACAAGAGAATCAATAAAATTCTGTGGAACGGCTGTATAGACCGTCACGGTCCCATCTGCACTGGCATTGGTTGACAACGCTGCCACGCAAGATGTCAGCATAGTAGCCATCAATAATTTCTTCATCTTTTCCTCCTCCTAAGGTGCATAGGCCACCTTTTTTCTCTGTTGCAACAAGTTTGTTGGACTGCAATTATTATATTGCATTATGCAAATTAATACTGAACCCTCATGAGTTGTCAAGGAAAAGCTGGACTACCAATTTTCAGCTGGAACTGATAATTCAGTTAAAATGAGAAAGCAGTTGATATGGCAAACGATTTAAACTTGGGATATAATTCCCGACGGATCATGGCGTCTATTCGTGCATCAGGCCTCCAATCGCGGGCTGATCTCGCTCGCAGTCTCGGCGTAAACCCAGCGACAGTAACGAGGTTGACTACCTCAATGGTGGATGGTGGCCTCCTTACCGAGGAGGCTGACCCAAGACGCCAAGGGCTTAAGGGCTATCCCGCAAAGGTTCTCAAGATAGAACCTACAGGCTTGTACTCAGCTGGCGTCTACTTGGATCCTGATCGGATCCGGACGTGTGTTATCAATGCAGCAGGGGAGATAATGGCGAATGATGAACTTGCGCTCCCTGATCGATCTTTTCAATCAGTCATGTCAGCAGCAGCAAAAAGCGTCAAAGAACAAATCAACGATCTTGGACTTGACCAAAACCGTGTTGCAGGTTGCGGTGTAAGCTATCCCGGCCAATACAAAGAAGACTCTTTAAGAGTTCAACGTATTAAACAGTTTAAAGATTGGCCTAATGTCAGCATTGAACAAGATCTCCTCAAACCCTATTTTGGAATGCCGGTCAAACACACGAATGACGCTAAAGCGGCCTGCCTAGCGGAACTCTATCATGGTGTTTGCACTGATGTTGAAGACTTTTGCTACATCTGGCTCTCATATGGTATTGGTGGCGGCGCCGTTGTTGGTGGAAACCCGCACTTGGGGCGCGTACAGGGCGCAGGAGAATGGGGCGGCCTCTTTCCAAAATCTAACTGTCGCCCATCTGGTCAAGATTTGTTTGATACTCTGAAAGAGGCCGGTGTGCCAATTGGCAAGCTGAGCGATATCGGACTGGAACATCTCAAAATGCCAATTGTTTATTCTTGGCGCGAGCGCGCCGCAAAACAGATCCAATGGCTGTGCCTTGTTATTGCGAGGACATTTGATCCCAAAACCATCGTGATCGGTGGAACGCTTCATCCACAAATTCTGGATGGGTTTGTTGATCATATGTTACTGGTGAGTGTACTTGGTGACGACTATCAGCACTCCCCTCCAAATATAGTCCGTGCATCAAGGGATGACCTACCAGAGCTTGGTGCTGCCGCGTTGCCCATACATGATGTCACCAACCCAACAGCATACGCAGGAAAAGCAAACAAGGGATGGTAAAACCGAGATACAGACTTTTCATACGGCCCTGTATCTTCATTTTCTTGATGACCAGAAGTAAACCAGCAGCCTTAAAAGCTAGTAGCTCAATTGCCCATGAATTTGATGATTTTTGGATGCAGATTGGAGGTGCTGTCAAGTCAATGAGAACTCGCATCAGATTTCTGATTAAGCCGACATCTTGCGGTCCTCACAAGTCGCAATTGATTTGATTGACGATAGCCAGTTCAACAGAGTGGGTCACGTCTTTGGAAGTGATTGGATCGTTTCGCTCGCAGAGAGCAGTGTAACGGGGTCGACCTTATTCTTGTCCTATGGGCTAGGCGACTGTTTTGGGGGAGTCATTACCGAGACAACATCACTCGGAAGAGTAGAAGTCGTTGGTTTAGGCAGCGGTCACAAATTCAGAAAGCAGCTTTGGACGGGAACTGCAGACACTTTCGCTGTTTAGCGGGCAGATAGCTGCCAGCCAGCTCGTACAGTTTCTGATCGTTTTGACGGACATTGCAATGATGGCACAGCTTGGCGGGTTCAGCCTCGGCGCCGGGCTTTTGATCAACTCCTTCTATATCGTAATTTAAGTCACGGCCCTCGGGCTTTTACAGGGAATGTTGCCGGCGGCCGCCCGAGCGGCGACGATTGGCGACAACGCTGCATTTCAGGCTGTGTTCTCGGTTGGATGGCGCACTGGTCTAGTCGTTGCTGTGTTCCTAGCGGGATCTGTTAACGCATTTGCAATTTTGCTTGAACCGCCTGGTTATGTCAGCGTGTTTGCGCAAGCAGGCAAAGGCTATGCTGCGTATATTGCTCCAAGATATTTCCTCTTTATTAAGCTTATCGCGCTGCGCAACATTTTAATATCGTTTGGTAAAACGCATTAGTTAAGTCTGATCGCGATCGCCTCTGCGGTGGTGAACCTTGTGTTCAATTATGTCTTCGCCTTCAGAGGGTTTGGGTTCTCTGAGTTGGGCCTTGGGGGCATTGGCCTTGCAACGACAGTCGTCGATCTCATTCTTTTTGTACTCTTTGGTACATTAGCATTGGGAGTTCTGCGAGATCAGCGACCGACTGCCAATTAGGAGCCCACTGCAATGCTACCGGATTTCCTGCGAGTGGGTCCTCCGACCGCCGGAATATTTCTTATCGAGACCATGCTTTTTACCGGAATGATGTTTCTGTTGGGACGCAACAACACCGAGTTTTTGGCAACACTCGGCCTGATCTTTCAGTATGCAACCATGGCGATGATGATCCCGATCGGGTTGTCTCAAGCTACTGTCCAGCGTGTGCCTGTCTCAGTTGCTGGTAATGTTGGCAATAGTCCGGCCAATTTAAAGCAGGTGACCCAGGCATCGCTGGTGCTGGTCGGACTATATCTTGTCGTGTTGGCCGTGCTGCATTTAGGTTTTGAGATCAGATTTTCTGAGCTTTTTGTCGTTGGCGCGCCACTTGATACCCAGGTTCGGGACGACATTGATCGCGCCAAATTTCTCACCTTTGCGATCATCGCGTTCCATGCGCTGATCATAGTCATGGCTGGTATCCTGCGCGGCATCGGAGATGTTCAGTCCCGCCTTTGGATCGTGCTAATTTGCTATTGGGGTGCGGAGCTCGGGCTCGGTGTTTACCTCATCGAGGTCGCCGGTTATCTGGTCGAGAACAGTATCAAAGTCGTGGCCATCGCGAAGCTTCTGTCACTGCTCTCCATCCTATTGAGATTTACCAAAACGCTCAGGTGCAGCTGAGGCAAACATTGGCCCAAAATGGTTCAACCAGAACTGGACCGTTTCATGGCTTACATCAAAACCCCGTTCATGAAGAAGGTCCTCCACATTACGAAACGAAAGCGGAAATCGAACCCACAGCATTACTGCAAGCCGGATGACTTCAGGGCTCTTTTAAAAGTAGCGAAATGGAGAGTGTTTGGTCGTCCAAAAATGCT
>CAJXBG010000162.1 GCA_913050215.1 uncultured Gammaproteobacteria bacterium | reverse complement strand
AAAGCATCGTCCAGCAAACCAGCAAGTGCACGAAAACACCCGCAGCCAGTGTGGCAACCCTATAAATTCGGGATCTTTGCTGTGCGACCGTGTCCATTTCTCAGTTTTAGCGTAATTATCACACTCAGGAGTCTACGCTCGGATACGCTTTAGGATTGTGTCATAAACTTCAAACTTGTGAGGTTTATGTAATTGAAGACCCCGCTGAAAAAGCGCGCGTTTACCGCCTCGAGCGTCACGCACATGCACGCTCAGTTGATCAAGGGTCACAGCAAAGATATTAGATTATGGCTGAGTTCGAACTCTTGAAACCGCTTCCTGCCAACCTTGGTAAAGCAAGTTGCTTTCGTTTTGCGCCATTTGAGGTTGAAAAGCCCGCTCACTTCGCCATTGCGATGATATTTCCTCCAGCGAATCATAGATACCAACCTGCAAGCCTGCCAGGTAAGCCACCCCAAGCGCTGTAGTCTCGGTGACTTCAGGTCGATCAACCGGAATTCGAACCAGGTCAGCAAGACCCTGAGCAACCCAGCTATTCGCGACCATACCACCGTCTACCCTAAGAATTGTTGGCATCACGCCATCTTTTGCCATCGCTTCCAGCAAATCTCTGGTCTGATAACATACAGACAGCAATGTCGCGGTCACTATATCTTCGATGCTGCTGTCTCTTGTCAGTCCCAAAATGCCGCCCCTTGCACCGGGGTCCCAGTAGGGTGCGCCCAAGCCTGTGAAGGCGGGCACGAGATAGACGCCGTTGGACGAAGGGTGCGAGGTTGCTATCGCTTCGGTTTCCGATGCATCGGATATTAATTTAATGCCATCGCGCAACCACTGAACCGCAGCACCGGCGACAAAGATACTCCCCTCTAGCCCGTATGAAACTTTTCCATTCAATCGATACCCGACGGTAGTGAGCAATCTGTTTGATGACTCCACGGGTTTTTCACCCGTATTCATAATAACAAAACATCCTGTGCCATAAGTGCTTTTGGTCATGCCCGGTTCGAAACAACATTGGCCAATCAGGGCTGCTTGTTGATCGCCTGCAATACCACCAATGGGAATTTCTGCTCCAAGATGTTCTGCTGATGCAAACCCAAAATCAGCGGCACAGTCTTCAACCTCTGGCAGCATGGCCTCGGGTACAGACAACTCAGTCAGAAGTTCTTTATCCCATTCCTGTGAATGAATGTTGAACAGCATGGTACGCGAGGCATTACTCGCATCCGTTTTGTGACTCTGACCATTGGTCAGTCGCCAAAGTAGAAAACAGTCGACGGTGCCAAACAGCAACTCACCTCGCTCTGCTCGCGCTCGCGCACCATCGACATTATCGAGTAGCCATCGGACTTTCGTGGCTGAGAAATAAGCATCCAGCAGCAAACCCGTTTTTTTGGTGACGACCTGACCCAACCCACGTTCTTCAAGCTCTGTACAAAATTCAGCTGTTCGCCTGTCTTGCCAGACGATTGCATTGTAAATCGGTTGACCCGTTAACTTATCCCAGATAATGGTTGTTTCTCTTTGATTTGTGATGCCGATCGCTGCAATCTCCGACGCTTGGACCCCGAGTTTTTCAATACACTCTCGAGAAACACCCAGTGTGCTTTGCCAGATTTCCTCAGGATCGTGCTCCACCCAACCATCTTCAGGAAAAAATTGCGTAAACTCCTGCTGCGCGACACTCAGTATCTCTGATTTTTCATTGAAGATAATCGCTCTGGAACTCGTCGTTCCCTGATCGATGGACAGGATATATTTCGACATCAGATTTTCCCTTTATTATTAAATCTCGACGCTCAGCGCCCGCATTAAAACGACCTAAACCAATACAACCGAAACTATCAAAATTGTCTATGGTTTGTAAGGCTGTTTTCATTCACTGTAATATGAACCTATCATTAGAACCAATCAGGGAAATATCGGCGATATGACATTTGCACTTTATCCACCCGTAAAAAAACTTCGCATCAGACAAGACGCTTTTTGCCTTGATCAACGTCGATACATCTCAATTTCAAACCCATGCTCAGACAGGCTCGCCGCGAGCATTCACAGATTTCAATCGCGGTTAACTTCGAATACCGAGCTCACCTTTGGTAAGCCCACTGAAGCTAGCGTTTTGTTGTGGATCGACGTTCCTGCAACTAAAACACACAGGACCATAACAAGGCCTGGCACACACAACCTTCGGCCAAATTCGCGAGCAGCGGGAAAAAAGAAAGAAGACTACGAAATCACGTGTTCAAAAGACTCACTTCGCATCAAAGCCTCCAGCGAAGCCGGCGTAAACAGCGCACTGCAAACGCTTGCTCAGATCTTTGAACATGTTTTACTTGAGACTGAACCTCAGCCACTAACGGCGCTTCCGTGTTTCAGTATTTCAGATTGGCCAGATATCAAAGCCCGGGGTGTCATGCTTGATATCAGCCGGACAAAAGTACCGACCATGGACACCCTGCTGACACTCATTGATCAGTTCTCAACGTTGAAATATAACCAGATCCAGCTCTACACCGAGCATACCTTTGCGTTTTCAAATCATCGACAGGTATGGCAAGACGCGTCACCATACACCGCATCAGACATTATCAACATCAGACAATACTGTGAAGATCGCTTCATAGATCTCGTACCTAACCTAAATTCCTTTGGTCATTTTGAGCGATGGTTACGTCATCCTACCTATCATCATCTGGCGGAGTGCCCTGATGGTTTTATTCACCCCTTTGGCGGCAAACATATCCCTTTCGGCAGCACCCTCAAGCCTAACGCCGCCAGCGTCAAACTGCTGCGCGAGCTTTACGACGAATATCTACCATTATTCGACAGTCCATACTTTAACATTGGTGGCGATGAACCCTGGGAACTCGGTGAAGGGTGGAGCAAAGCAAAATGCCAAAAAGAAGGCGCCACCAATGTCTATATAGATTTCCTCGCCAAGATCAAGCAACAGGTCGACAAACGTGATCATAAGATGATGTTTTGGAGCGACATCGTCCTGAAAGAACCCGAGTGCCTCAAAAGACTCTCTAAAAATTTGATCGCCTTAAATTGGGGCTACGAGGGTAACCATCCTTTCGCCCGTGAATGCAAATTGATGGCGGCACAAAAAATCCCATTCTACGTCTGTCCTGGCACCTCCAGCTGGAATTCGCTCACCGGACGCACAACGAATATGCAAACGAATCTTGCTAACGCCGCGCGCCAAGGCAAAAAATACGGTGCAGACGGCTATCTTGTGACCGACTGGGGCGATTATGGCCATCATCAGTACTTACCGGTCAGTTATGCTGGTTTCCTCTTAGGCGCGTGTCACGCGTGGAATCACGCGGGCACCAAAAAAATTGATCCAGTGCTTGGCATTAACCGGCGATTCCTAGGAGATAAAAGCGGAAAAACCGGCGAAATCCTCTGGAATCTCGGGCTGGTCATGGACAGCGCACCCTCGAAACTGCGTAATCAGACAATATTTAACAGGTTACTGTTCTGGAATATGGACAACGAGCCGTTAGCGGTCACCGACATACCTGATACAGCGCTCGAATTGTGTGAATCGGCATTACTTGATCTCGAGGCCATGATTCCAGAAATAGCGCCGGCAAAAGACAAAGCACTGCTGCAAAAAGAGCTTAAAAACGCGATAGCGCTTGCACGCCACGGCATACATCGTTTACAGGTCTATCGCGGCGCTCGCATCAAACCCAGCAATCTTCGTAAAAACCTCGAGAAAGCGATAAAAACCCACAGGTCGGTATGGCTTGCACGTAATCACCCTGGCGGTTTATCCGAGAGTTGTGACCATCTGCAGCAGAGTTACCAAGCGCTTTAACAATCATGAGCGAGCTCAAGCCTAATTAGTCAAGTCTATTGCAGGCTATCACGCAACTACATCAGCTTTGTTTGCTTGTATCTCGTGCCTGTATAGAGGCAAAATAGCCGACCCACTTGTGGAGAAGCGATAGTTTTCGCTACAGGCAACAACCGAAAATAACATTAAACAAATGAATTCATTTCATTGGAGGCATATATGCGCGATGTAGTAGTCGTAGACAGTGTAAGAACAGGATTGGCCAAATCTTTTCGAGGAACCTTTAATCTAACAAGACCAGACGATATGGTTGCGCATTGCATCGATTCATTGCTTGCACGTAACCCTAAGCTTGACCCAGCCGAAGTAGAGGACGTGATCGTTGGTGCTGCAGGACAGACTGGCGAACAGGGCGGCAACTTGGCCCGATTGGCCGTTGTTCTTTCTAACCTGCCACTGACCACAGCCGGCTCCACAATCAGCCGAGCATGTTCTTCAGGTCTCAACTCGATTGCCATGGCTGCAACCCAGGTTGCGAGCGGTTACTCGGACGTGATGATCGCCGGTGGCGTTGAGTCCATTTCTGCTGGTCAGCGTCAAAGTCACGGTAAATCCGAGCAGCACCCCACTATCCTTGAGAAATCACCCGCCATCTTTATGGCAATGGGGAATACTGCGGAAGTCGTTGCCAACCGTTACCAGGTCACACGTGAAGCCCAAGACGAGTTTTCTTATCAGTCACAGATGCGCACAGCAGCAGCGCAGGAAGCAGGACTTTTTGATGATGAAATCTCGCCAATGACGGTTAAGTGGCAGAAAGTTGTCAACAAAGAAACAAAAGAAACTGAAATCGTTGAAGGCACTGTCAGCAGCGACGAATGTAATCGCGCGACCACAACACTCGAAAGCCTCTCTAACTTGCCCCCTGTTTTTGCTGAAGATGGCAGCGTAACGGCCGGTAACTCTTCACAGCTTTCTGATGGCGCATCAATGACACTGGTGATGAGCGCAGAACGTGCAGCGCAGCTTGGTCTTGAGCCAATGGCTTACTTCCGTGGCTGGTCAGTTGCTGGTTGCGAGCCAGATGAAATGGGTATCGGTCCAGTATTCGCCATTCCGAAACTATTGAAATCTGCGGGCCTGTCCATGAGTGATATCGATCTCGTAGAGCTGAATGAAGCATTTGCTTCTCAGTGTCTGTACAGCCGTGACAACCTTGAAATTGATCCGGAAATCTACAACGTTAATGGCGGATCAATCTCAATTGGTCACCCGTTCGGCATGACTGGATCACGTCTAACTGGCCATATCGTTCGTGAACTGAAGCGACGTGAAAAGAAATACGGCATCGTTAGCATGTGTATCGGTGGCGGCATGGGTGCAGCAGGCTTGTTCGAAGCTTGCTAAATCCAGCAACAAGAGCAAACAAAAAGGGTCTCGAATGAGACCCTTTTTTTTGCCATATATTTTTGAGCACTAGTCGGGCAACGACAGTACCCTTTTCGCAATGATGTTTAGCTGAACCTCGGAACTACCGCCAGCAATGGTTAAGGCCTTGTCGAACAGCCAACTACGCGTAATCGCAATTTCTCTTCGGGAAAAATTTTCTCCCTCCCAACCCAAGGATTGCGTTCCCATCGCTTTTAGCTTCAACTCATCTTCTTCACAGGTCAGTTCTGTACTGTAGTACTTGAACATTGACGTTGCGAAGGTAATGGACTCACCTTTGGCGTTTTCCTGCGCACTGCGTTGTGTCGTCAACTTAAATGCGCGGGCACTCATTTCGTTCTTTAGGATATCGTCCCGCAGATGAGCGTCAGCTAACTTACCGTCCAACTCTCCTACATATTGTTTTGCAATGCTGGAAAGTTTATTTGCCTTGCTGGGTGCACTTGGGCCACCGATTGAAAAACGCTCATGCTGCAATAACCGTTTTGCAATCGCCCAGCCTCGATTTTCGGGGCCCACCCGTTCGGATTTAGGTACCTTAACATCATCAAAAAACGTCTCACAGAACGGCGAGGTGCCAGCAATCAGAACGATAGGTTTCACCGTGACACCTGATGCATCCATGGGAAACAACACAAAACTGATACCTTCATGCTTCGACGCTTTAGGGTCGGTCCTGACAAGGCAGAAGATCCAGTCCGCCTTATCTGCACCTGACGTCCAGATCTTTGAGCCATTAACAACATAGCTGTCACCATCACTTACTGCTCTGGTTTGCAACGCCGCTAGATCTGAGCCAGCACCTGGCTCAGAGTAACCCTGACACCAGCGCGTTTCTCCCCGGGCAATACGCAACAGGTGACGCGCCTTTTGCTCATCGTCACCCATTTCAAGCAATGTCGGACCGATCATGGAATAACCCATACCCACGAGAGGCTGAGGAGCCCTCATTGCTCGCATCTCTTCATGCAGCACTTTGACTTCTGCAGGGCTCAATTCGGCACCACCATATTCTCGCGGCCAAGAGGGCACCGTATAACCACGACTCACACAAGCGTCAAACCAAGACTTAAAGTCCTCGTTTTGAATCGGTTCCTTGTCTCCACCAGCGAAGCTCAGTCCTGAACCTCGAATGACCTCTGGACAATTATCCTGAAGCCACGCCCTTGTTTCCGTTCTGAATGTTTCTAAGGTCGCCATATGATGCCCTCAATTGGCTGATTGATCGCAAACAACCGTTCCTATTGGCGCCAGAACTTGGTTTTAACGACCGCGTCAGACATATCCAACGCTGCATCTGCATTTTCGATGAAATCTTCCGCTGTCGCATCCACACCCAAATCTATACCCGTGTTCGCGTACACCGCGTCTGACGCAAACTTACCACCCGCAGCCTGAATGATGCGTCCGTTAGGAGCATCCGTCGAAGAGAGGTACAAAATCACCGGACTCACTTGTCCCGGATGATTACCCGCATCTGGATTATCAGCGTCAATACTTGAGCCTGGCACACTCGCGGTCATTCGTGTCGCGGCACCAGGGGATAAACAATTTGTGTGGATATTGTGAGATGCACCCTCGCGCGAGAGATTGTTCATTAAACCCACCATGCCCATTTTAGCCGCACCATAATTCGCCTGTCCGAAGCTACCGAGGATGCCCGAGACGGAAGAAGTGAACACAACCCGACCGTAGTTTTGTTCGTACATAATTGGCCATGCGTGCCAGGTAACGTATGCGGACCCCATTAAGTGAACGTTTATCACAAGATCCCACTCATCAAGGCTCATTTTCTTGAAAGACTTGTCCCTCAAAATACCTGCATTGTTGACCACAATGTCCACGGTTCCAAACTCATTGACGGCGGTATCTACAATATTTTTTGCCCCCGCCCGGTCTGATACGGAATCTTTATTTGCGACGGCAGTACCGCCAGCAGCTCGAATTTCTTTCACAACTTCATCTGCGGCATCGCTCTTGCCCGAGCCATCTACCGCACCACCCAAGTCATTCACTACGATTTTGGCGCCATGTTTGGCCAAAAGTAGTGCATGCTGGCGACCCAAACCGCCGCCCGCACCCGTAATAATTGCTACCTTTCCTTCTACGCTCATACTCTTGCCCTCTTAGTTTTGTTTGTATTGCCACCATCTAGAATAAAAGAGTGCGTTTTCGGATGCAATTTTACCAGCGCCGCTGGCAATCGCTTTTTAGCTGCGTAGTTTTTGGATATATTAGACAAGACTCTTTTACCTTCAAATCAATAAGGACGCTTCATGAACCAGCTTCTCTCCGAAACCGTTATTTCAACTTACCAACAAATTCTGCCGAGTGTGCTGGGCTATCTTGAGAAGGGTCGGGCACACTACGAGGAGATTGGTGAAGACATCAATGACGCAGTAAACCTTCGGTTGATTGACGATATGCAACCTCTGCACTTCCAGATGATATCTGTTGCCCATCACTCAATGAATGCGCTCACGAGTGCAAAAACAGGCAATGCCGGCCCACCCGATTTCTCCCTAGCGTTTGACTACGCCGGGCTCACTGCGCACGTTCAATCCGCTCTCGATGCAGTTAACGCGACTGATGCAAGCGAATTGGACGCAAGAGCCGGTGAGCACGTGACATTTCGCATGGGTAAGACAGAGCTGCCATTTACAGTCGCGAATTTTCTTTTAAGCTTTTCCTTGCCGAATTTCTATTTTCACGCCACAACTGGCTACGATCTTTTAAGAGCAAAAGGTGTGAAGCTTGGCAAAGG
>CAJXBG010000161.1 GCA_913050215.1 uncultured Gammaproteobacteria bacterium | reverse complement strand
ACTTTAGCTGGCGCGGATGGAAACAACTTTTATGGCGACGCCTCGATAACGGTGAGTGGAAAATACTCTTTGAAGGAAACGGTTGATCTGCATGCACCTAACAAAAAACCTCTGCCGACCCGTTATTCAGGTTTTTATGCTGGCAACACTTGCCTCCTGCGCTTCAACACCAGAGCAAGAAAGTAGCCCGGAGGAGGTAAAACCTCTCCTACAACCCAGTGCGCCTGTCAAAATTAGTATCCAGCAGCGCTCAGAACCCACGCCAGAAGAAGCGCTGGAGATTCATACTGTTGATATCCCTTACAAAGCGCCTGCACAAACAGACGAGGGTCATGCTGCTTCGACAAAGCTCTGCGAAGAAATTGGTTCTAAACTGGGGAGTGTTAGTATTGATGACTGCCTGCAGCAGCAACTGACTCATTCGGACCTCAGCCTCGAGGGCAGGTCACTGGCATATAGAGACTTCCCACCGCTCGCGGGCAAATCACCACTAGGGCGAGTACTTGTTATTGGCGGTATTCATGGTGATGAGTTTTCTTCAGTCTCCATTTTGTTCAAATGGATGCGTATTCTAGACGAGCATCACTCAGGACTATTTCACTGGCGATTTGTACCCACCATGAACCCTGATGGGCTGCTACGAAAAAAGTCTCAGCGGCAAAATCACAACGGTGTTGACTTGAACAGAAACTTTCCTACAACAGCTTGGGAAAAACACGCTATCGCGCATTGGCGCAATAAAACGCATAGTAATCCTCGCCGCTATCCTGGCTCAGCACCCGCGAGTGAGCCAGAAACTAAATGGCTGGTAAACCAAATTGACACGTTTAAACCAGATGTCATCATTTCCATGCATGCACCCTACCACCTGGTAGACTACGATGGTCCGCCCACAGCGCCAGACAAGCTTGGCAGTTTATATCTGCGTGATCTAGGGGTATTCCCCGGCTCGCTGGGCAACTATGCGGGGCTTGATCTCGAGGTGCCCATCGTCACCGTTGAGCTAGACTCCGCGGGCATCATGCCCTCGGCACAGAATATCAATACCATGTGGTCAGACTTGATTCGCTGGTTGAGAGATCAACTGTCAACTCAAGTCTCTGAGAACGAGACCAACGATGAAGTTTCCGAATTGACCTTCGGTCAATAAACCCGAACGCTCAAAGATCTTTTTTGGGTAATGCGAGTTGTTGACTATCGATTATTCTCGCCGGAATGAATGTTTGCCGAGGTTGGCGGCTACGAATCTGTTCTAACCAGATGACCCCGTCATACGGTTCGCTATTCCCTCTTGTACCTAAAACGTCCAGATCACCGTCCTGATCCAGGTCTCTGAACAGCCACTTGTCGTACATTCCTCGTTTTGGTCGAGCAATATCGTGCGCCTGCCAGCCACCTTCACTCGCGTTTTTACCATTCTTGTTTTTGCTAGGGCCCGGATTTTCAAACCACATGATTCTACCGACAGGGTCATCCGCTGACACTAAAGGACCATCACTGTCTCTTGCACCTCGACTGTAGGCACCCGCAAATATATCAACGTCAGCATCACCATCAATGTCACCAAACCTGACACTCACGAGCTGGTCAGGACTCGCCTTGCCAATCACCGAGAACCCCCAGTGATCACTAGGATCTTCGGGTTGAGTCAACAGGACCAGCCAACCCGGCCATGCCGTAGACAGTATATCTAACCGGCCATCTTCATTGAGATCAGCGTAATCCATGTTGAAACCAGTGATTGCCAGTGATTCCGGCGCATCAGGCAGCAGAATGTTGTGTTCTTTAAATTTCAGCTTACCTTGGTTCTCAAACCACAACACCCGACGTTCGGCACGACTACCCGCCACGATATCCAGATCGCCATCGCCGTCCAGATCAACAGGCTCTGAGTTTATAGGCACCCCGACCTGCCCTAGCACTTGCTCTCGCCAGCCTGCCGAATCAAGGGGATCGGTACCGGGCAGATAAAGCGATATGTTTTTTTGCGGCGGGCTTTTTAGATCGGGACTTTGCTCTCCCTTGTTAGCAGCGACAATTTCAGGGTAGCCATCACCATCAAAATCAGCGAGAAAGGCGCGAATGTATGAGCCTCTGTTTTTGCTAACCTCGAGAATCACTCGCGGCCAGACCTTATTACGAAAATCCTTGCCGGGATTCTGAAAATAGATAAGGTGTGCCAACTCGCAGGCGACAACCACATCAAGAAAACCATCGCCGTTGACATCGCCAAGACTCACGTCCTCTGCCGCTGCAGCTTCGTGCCCACTGGCAAGCGTCGACAGTGCCCAGGTCTCAGGGTCTGATCCGCCCCACGCGATCCGGACATGCCCGATTGGTTTGCCATCATAGACAGTGTCCGATTCATGAACCGACACGATGTCTTCATGTCCATCATTATCAAGATCACCCATAGAGAGACCGTCGCTGCCGCTGAGATCACTCACTCCCTTGGTCGGATCATCAATGATGTGTTCTCGCCAAGAAATATACTCGCCGGTGTGCGTCATTGCGGTTGAGGGGCTTACGGCAACAGGCAGCTCACAGTTACCGCACATCACTCCTTGCCCTGACGCCAACATAATCCTGCGCCACAACTCCCGGTTAAAGTTTCTCTCGGGTTGAGCACCGAGACGCACCACGATCAGGTTCATGCTCGGCACAATGTAGAGTTTTCTACCCAGCGCTCCTTGTGCGACGTACATGTCAGAAGGGGCTTCCGGCGCAAGACCCCCGTAGTTGAGTTCATTATCCGCCAACACTGGCTGCCCATTCAGCCACCACAAATACCCGTAGGCGGGGTTCATCTCCTGACTAGGTCGAATCGACGAATTGAAATAATCCGTTCCCAGCAGTTGTTTACCGTCCGACTTTCCACCACCCAGCATAAACTCACCAATACGAGCAAGATCCTTTGAGCTGGTCTGCAGTCCGACTGAGTTGACGTCCGCACGCAAAAATGCCCATGGGCGCTGATACCATTTTGTGTCACTAAGCCCTAGCGGTTTTGCCAGCCATTCATTCGTCACATCGACGATTGTTTTTCCCGATGCGGCTTCAAGTACGTCGATTAAATAGCTGTAGGCTTTGGTGTTGTAATGCCACTCTTCACCACTCGGTGGCTGTTCCGGTTCTGCCTTCTTATCTTTCAGAAATAGGCCAGCGGACATTGATAACAGGTGTTGAATTGTTATCTTCTCCTCCCGCTCTGGTGCTGCATTGGACCAGCCTTCAGAAAGATAAGTGGACACTGGGCTGTTGACAGTGAGCAAGCCCCGAGCCTGGGCAATACCCACTAAAATGGAAACAACACTTTTTTGAATTGAAGCAACATCTTCGATAGTACGACCATCACTGTTACGCCCGTGAGACATCGCCCTGTGACGAAAACCCGCTTTAATCTTCCACTCAATGTCGACCAGTACATTTCCATGCTGAACCACTAACAAACTGCTGGATTTCTGCGCCTTCACATAACTTACGGCTTCCGCTAGTTTAGCTTCGTCCCATCTCAACGCATCTGGCTGCTCGTTAGCACCAAAAACAGGTAGCGAGAGACTCGATATCATTGCCGATATCAACAGGACAGTTCCGAATTCCACCGCTTTCACTTTTCGTCCCTCCAATGCTCTATTTTGGCGCTGACTTAAGGCTGATTTGGTTTTTTGAGAAACAGGATGAGCACGGCGCTAAGCATGTTTGCCACTGCAACAATCAGGATAGCGCCGTTATAATCGCCAAACACATCGTAATAATAGGATGTCGCTAAAGGTGCTCCCGCAGTCAACATGATGCTAAACGGCATCGCGGCGCTGCGCACACCGCCCAGATATCGCCTACCAAAATAAGACGCCCAGATTACTTCCTGTAACGGGATCATCCCACCCCAACCAAACCCCAGCACAGCAAAGCCTGTGATAAGAATCGGAAGGCTGGCAACATGCGCGCCATAAACAATAACGAACAACGAACCACCCGTAATTGCCGCGCTGATTGACGCCAGCGGCTTGGGTTGCAGGCCATCAATCAACCAACCCCATATCGGCTTGGATACTAGCGCAGGCACCGATGCAATCGTGATCATAAGCGCAGCAGTGGTTCTGTCGTAACCGGCATCGGTCATAAACGGGACCGTCTGAATCAACATGACCTGAATGGTGATACCAAACATACCAAACGCAATCACAAGCCAATAGAAGGTCAGACTTCGCAGCGCCTGAGCGCGCGTCATCGAGTTGTTAAAATCATCTTCAGCTTTCTGCGCAAAACCCTGGCTCACCTGATGATCACTTTTACCGTCTAGGTTTAGGTTGTAATCTTCTGGGGAGCGTCGCATTGCCAATGCCGTCGGCACGACAAAAATAAAAGCACCAATCGACAATAGCTGCCAGCCTGTCCTCCAACCGTAAAGATCAATCGCCCAGGTGGCGAGAGGTGTTAGCAGCACCCCTGCAAATGAAACCCCCATGGCAGCAAATGCAATTGCACGCCCCCTGAAATCGACGAACCATTTCGCCAGGGTGACATTCACAACCAAATTTCCAATCAAAGATGCCCCAATCGTCAAAACAACGCCGTTAAGCAATATCCACTGCCACAACGCATTAACTTTTGAGAGTAAGAAGAGCGCAACCGAGAGAATCACAACGCCGCCTAGCATAAATCCTCGCGCACCCTTTCGATCAACCAGGCTTCCAATGAAAAAACCTGTGAACGCCATCACCACCTGCCCGATGGTTCGGGGAAGCGTGAACTCAGCTCTGGTCCAGCCAAGCTCTGTTGTCATTGGAATCATAAAGGGGCCAATGACATAACTCTGTGCGCCCACAGATACAAACTGGGCAATAAAAGCGGCAACGATCAGCCAATAACCATAATAGATGGGTCGCGACAAAGTGGCTCCTGGTTTATCTTAAAGGGATGGTGGAATAAAGGTTATTGCTTTCCGGATACCGCAACTTCTATCAGATATGGTTTTCCAGAATCGAATCCGCGCTTTATCGCCCCAGCCAAATCGTTAGCGTCTTCAACACTTTCTGCGGCAAGACCCATGCCCCTAGCCATCTCCGAAAAACCCAGCATCGGATGCGTTAGATCCATGTGCGGATAGGGTTTGTTCGACGACTGACCAAAGCGGTTGCGATAAATATCAATATTATGCTTTAGCACCCTGTATTCCTTGTTAGAAAATATCACAAACACTATCGCAAGGTCATGGTGAGCTGCTGTCCACAACGCCTGAATACTGTACATCGCCGAACCATCACCGGAAGTACAAAGAACAGGCCTTGCCATATGCGCGACCTTGACACCAAGCGCGCCAGGTATGCCTTGACCAATACCACCTCCTCGACCACCGAAGTAATCACCAGGGATTGAAAAATCGAACCCGGCGGCGATTTCAACTGAAGCAGTAATCGATTCATCTACGACTATCGTTCCCTCGGGGATGGCCGATGAAATTTCCCAAATCGCTCGTGCAGGAGTCATGGGTTGATAGTCCCACTGAGATTTCAAGCGTGCTTCCGATGCCGTCACATTAGCGAGATGTTTGATAGCCAATGCCTCGTTTCGGGCAATCGAATCTGCCTCATAGCCTTTGCCGGCTGTTGTCTTCAGGTGCCTGAGTATACTGTCTATACTCGTTTTTAAATCTCCGAGTAGAGACAGTGAAACAGGGAATTTAAAAGCAGCCCTTGAGGCAGCTGAACATAACTGAATCGTTTTGGCGCCATCGGGCATTAAGCCGCCTTGATCAAACCACACTTCCTCGAATTCGGGGCTACCGGTCATTAAAATGAGATCATGGGGAGCTAAGACTCGGCGAATACCTGCTGCTTCAAATGGCAAACGGCCCTTGTTGTGAATATCTTTCCCGGGAAAAGCGTTTTGGGCCCTTAGACCCTCATGGTAAACCTGCGCCCCAGTTTCCTCTGCAAGCGAGACCATAAGCTGGGACGAGCCTGTCGATGCCACGTCATCACCCACTACGATCGCCGGATTGGAAGATGCAAGTAGCATTTGAACCACTTGAGCGATACCCTTTTGTTCCGCTTGAGCGGCACGAAGATATTCGCCTGAC
Source organism: uncultured Gammaproteobacteria bacterium (assembly GCA_913050215.1). GTDB lineage: Bacteria > Pseudomonadota > Gammaproteobacteria > Pseudomonadales > Azotimanducaceae > UBA4582. The sequence continues at coordinate 1,948 of CAJXBG010000161.1, read as the reverse complement.
CCCTGAGCCGCCAGTTCAGTTTCCTGAACCATCACGTTGATCGGCAACGCCACAAAGACTGGTCCTTTCGGTTCTTCGTTGGCAATCTGAAAGGCCCGCCTCATCACCTCACTCACTTCATCAGCGTCTCGAGGCTCGGCACTCCATTTGGTTACCGGCGCCGCCATCGCGACCAAATCATGTGACAAAAGAGGTTCTCGTAGTCGCATTCGGGTGTCTTGTTGGCCTGCGGTGACAATCATTGGTGATTTGGATTTCAGGGCGCCATACATCATGCCCAAGGCATTGCCGAGCCCCGGTGCCACATGGAGGTTAACTAAGCCGGTTTTACCGCTTGCCTGAGCATAAAATCCTGCTGCCCCAACAGCGACGCCTTCATGCAGCGTGACGTAGTATTTGAGATCGGGATGGTCTATCAGGCTATCCAGCAGCGGATTTTCGGTTGTACCCGGATTCCCGAACATCGTATCAACGCCGTGCAAGGCCAGGCTGTCCATAAACACATCGATTCCACGCATCTCACTCTCCTTTTCAGCGACCGTTAAATTGTATCCAAACACAGTGACATTAACCCAACCTAATGAAAATATCTCTTTCGGGCATGCGCCAAAAATGGAGCACAAAGCACTAAGTTATCGCTTTCCAAGCATCAAATCTGAGCGTCTTCTATCAATCAAACTATCAATAGCCTATCAATCAGCTAGGGATGACTTGAACCTGTGTGGGGGCTTGTGGTTCCATGATGATCAAGCAAATACACAAATCCAACACAACAATCGTCACTATGTGATTTCATCAGGTTATAACTAGGGAGAGTCCCATGAGACCGAACCATTTTCTACGCGCTATGAGAGCCAACAAACAAACGATTGGCGCGTGGCTTGCTCTCGATTCAAGCTTTTCTGCTGAAGCGATGGCGAATGCAGGATTCGATTGGGTCTGTCTTGATATGCAACACGGCATGCTTGATTACAACGACATTAAAATCATGCTACCGGCAATCTCGACGACCGATACAATCCCGCTAGTGCGAGTTCCCTGGAACGAGCCCTATGAGATTATGAAAGCCCTCGACGCCGGCGCTTACGGCGTTGTGGTTCCCATGGTGAACAATCGTGAAGAAGCCGAAAGTGCAGTTGCTGCCTGCCGTTATCCACCGCAGGGAAACCGATCTTTTGGCCCACTGAGAGCATCGATTTATGCTGGCGCCGGTTACGCTCAGGAAGCAAATTCCGAATTAGCTTGTATCGTCATGATTGAAACCGAAGAGGCGCTGCAAAATTTAGATGACATCATGTCAACACCCGGCGTCGATGGCGTTTATATCGGCCCAGCTGATTTGGCATACGCTCTTGGTCTGGTGCCTACCGGAGACAATAACGATCCCTTACATGTCGAGACAGTGACGAAAATTTTCGAAACTGCTAAAAAACACGGCATTGGAGCGGGCATTCACACCGGCAGTCTTGAATATTCAAAAAGGTATCTTGAGCAAGGCTTCAATATGGTGACTTTAGGACAGGATGTCGGATTTATGACAAGGATGGCACGTAAGGAGCTTGCTCAGGCTCGCAACGATACAGGCGCGGAAAAGATTGACCCTAAGGACAATTTCTACTGAGCGGCGCTTTGCGTAAACTACGCATCACCTGGTCAAAAATCCGGTGTTCGATTTTTCCAAGGACGAGCCTGTTCAAGTTGCGCGGAAACCTGAAGTAGCAAGGCCTCATTACCAAAAGCTGCTGCAAATTGGACGCCGACAGGTAAATCATCCTTACTCCAATGCAAGGGTAGAGATATTGCTGGATTTCCTGTCGCATTGTAGAGATGCGTGTAACCCCAGAATTGCTGAATATTACGACTATACTCCTCCTGATCTCCGTTATTTGTCGCCATAAAACCAAGTGGGACCGGCGGCTGCAGCAGGGTTGGGCTCAAGATCAAATCA
>CAJXBG010000160.1 GCA_913050215.1 uncultured Gammaproteobacteria bacterium | reverse complement strand
CGCTTCCGAGCGGTAACAATGACTTCTTCAAGCACACTTTCGGCTGATACCGTTGTGCTCACAGCAGCACTACCTAGTGTCAATGCAACATAGGGCAATGCGCCGAGCAATCCCCCTATTAGCCCGCCGAGCCTTCCTCGACGATCTCTCAAATCATTTTCGGGCGTGCTTGCGATGCAAGTGCCCTGTTGATCTTCCTGGTTTCCCCTCATTTTGCTCTCCGAATTGGTAATTATATTTTTGCTTAGTATGAACCGCCGGCGCACGATAGCACTTTCGGTCAAAATAACAATCAATCTTGACTGTTTTTTTCAATCTTTGGTTAAAAAAGCCGCCTTGAAAGACACTTAAGGTGATAATATTAAGAAAAAACACTGTCTTTATGGAGGTTTTTAACCTATATGGTGAAATTTGACCCCGACAAATTGAAAGAACTACGCGTACAGAAGGGTGTGTCAGTTGCCGAAATGGCGGAAAAACTGGGTGTGAGCGTGCAGCAGGCACACCGACTAGAAAAAGGGGAACGACGGCTTACGGTCGATATGTTGCTCGCATTCTGCAACGAACTAGACGTGAATGTTGGCCATATCTTCTCACAACCAGCAGAGGTCCCTATCACAGGCATCATTAATGAACTATACGAAGTTCTTGCTTGTCCCCCCAACAGCCCCCACGTGGTTAGGGTGCCTGCCCTCGTGCCTGATAATACAAACCTTGCTGCTGTTCGCTGGCACGCAAGCGGCCATATCTCGAGAATATCAGGGCAATTGGCTTTTTATTACTTACATCAAGATGGCATTCCCGATAATGCCTGGGGTAATCGCTGCCTTATCGTGAGACAAGACGGCAACCAATACATTGGCTGGCTCATCTCTCAGGATGGTGTGACGCATATCGAGAACCCGGAGGGACGAACGCAATTCAATGTCGAGGTCACGTGGGCATCGCCCATTCTTGCGGTTGCTCCACCCTTTGTCTTCGAGTTTTAACTTAACGTCTGTATTTAGAAATGCCAGCACTCGACGATAATTTTAGGAAATTAAAATGGAAGCTACTCTCAACACCTCAGGTTCCTGCAAGTCTTCGATTAACTTGCCACGAGCCGCGTAACAGTGTCACATTACAAGTCAATAGCTCAAGCTCATTCGCAGGAGCCAGCTACCAAAACCATAATTAAACCAACAAAAACGATAAAACTCTTGGAGACCAAATGAAACTAGAAAACAAAGTAGCTGCAATCACCGGTGGCTCAGCCGGCATCGGAAGAGCCATCGCCGAGGCATATCTCGCAGAGGGCGCAAAAGTCACCATCATGGCGCGTAATGCCGAGAAAGCAAACGCAGTGCTTAAAGAAATAGGTGCGGGTGATCGGCTTGTTTTTATCCAAGGCGATGCCACTGACCAAAATGATATAGAGAGTTTTGTAGATAAAACTGTTGAGAAATTTGGCTCGATAGACGTCTTAGTCAACAATGCAGGTGGTGCAGGAGACTTGCAACCAGCGGTCAACTTATCCGATGAGGCATTCGACCTCTGTATGAAATGGAACGTCTATTCAACTTTTTGGGGAACCAGACGAGCCCTCAAAAATATGTTAGGCAATAAATGGGGACGGATAATCAATATTTCCTCAGTAGAAGGAAAAAATGGCAAACCCGTTTTAACCGCATATGTCACGGCAAAGCACGCAGTGAACGGCATGACAAAATCTATCGCAAGAGAAGTGGGTACCGAGGGAATAACGGTCAACGCAATTTGTCCAGGCCTGATAATCACCGACATCGTTAAGGACAACGGTCCCGAGACTGCTGCAGCGATGGGCATCTCATTTGACGAAATGGTTGATATGTTCGCCAGCGAAGCTGCGATACAACGGCCTAACAAAGTTGAAGAGGTTGCGGCCGTCGCCGTGTTACTTGCCAGCGAAGATGGTGGTGGCATAACGGGAGCGCTGATCAGCGTTGACGGTGGCACCGCGCACTATTAAACAACACAAAGTCGATTCACTGATTTCATCGACAAGTCGGATATCAAACTCAGCCTACAGTTTTAATAACCGTCAAACTTGACGGTTTTATAGTTAACCGAGACAATGCCGATTCTTTCAGATTTTGGAACCAATTATGTCACTTAAAGGAAAGGTGTGTGTTGTTACCGGCGCCACCAGAGGAATCGGTCGCGGAACAGCAGTAGCGCTCGCTGAACAAGGCGCCATCGTTTACGTATCCGGCCGTTCTACCGGCAGCGTGGATGAGCTGACCATCGAAGGCACCATTGCAGCAATAAATGCCGCTGGTGGAGAAGGTCACGGCATGCGCGTAGACCATGCGATAGATTCAGAAATCGAAGGTTTCTTTGAATATGTCGGCGGCGAGCAAGGCAAGATAGATATACTCGTCAATAACGTTTATAAAATCCCCAACCCACCAGCGTGGGGTGGCGGGTTTTGGGACCACCCCATCCAAGTGTGGGACGATCAAGTCGGTATCGGATTACGCGCACATTATGTTGCCAGTTGGCATGCCGCTAAATGGCTATTTGAGGCTGGGGCCGGCAGTTTAATCGTGAATGTATCCTCCCCAGGCGGCCAGTCCTATCACTTTTCATCGTCCTATGGGGCAGGTAAAGCGGGCCTTGATCGTTTGACCGCAGATATGGCTTTAGAGTTAAAGGATAAGGAGATAGCTGCAATAACGCTGTACCCGGGTTCTGTTGCCACTGAATTTATTCTCGCGAGCGGACGAGACCCTTCTGGCGCACAAACCACACTGGGCGTAGGGCGAACGGTTGCTGCTGTTGCAGAAGCACCGGATTTGATGGCCCGCAGTGGCTCTATCCAATGGGTAGAAGATCTAAGTAAAGAATTTGACGTGCGAGATGAACACGGAAATCTGGCACCTGTATATTCCCAACGAGAAAACTAAAGGAGATTCATCATGGCAGCATATTTTATCGCACAATATCAGGTTAAAGACCCTGGCTTGTATCAAGAATACTCAGCAGGCGCGGGACCCACACTGGCGGCCCACGGAGCAGAACTCGTTGCTTTTGATGTCGCGGCGGAAACGATTGAGGGTACTTCACCTGGCGCGCAAACAGTCATCATCAAGTTTGAAAGCACCGAGAAGGCCAAAGCCTGGTACAACTCGGAAGACTACCAGGCAGTGGTTGGCAAACGACTGGCAGCCACCGAAGGTTACGCGGTGATTTCTCAGTCAATGAATGTGGGTGGTTAGCTCTCGTCTTTCGCAAAACTGGCGTAGGCTGCTGCGGTGCCCTGCGCCATCTTGTCACCATCGAAAGGAATCGTCAGCTCCGGTGTAAATTCGAGTACGACTCGCTCTGGCGTGTCCAGAAACTTGACAAACAAGTCCGGATCCAGATTTTTAGTAAACTCATTGCCATCATCTGGCCGCCCTGCCATGCCTCTAGCAAGCAACTTGTAAAACCACAGTTTCGTCTCCTGTTCTTCATGAATGACCGTGTGCCCCTTGTACGTGACCGTTTTACCTCCGCCCATCGCCGTTCCCTTGCTGGTAAACACACAGGATGACCGTCCATCCCGCGCAATTGCCTTGATTCTGACTCTCTCCCTTGTGGCGGTCATCCATATTTTCCCATTGACAGGAACATAGGCTGTAATAACACCGATTGGATGTCCTGCCTTATTTGCCCAGATGAAAACACATTCACCCGCGCTCATGATGAGCTCCTGTATGCGCTCGGGATCTAAGCGGTATTGTTTCACATCGTCATAATTCGTGGATTGGTCGTTCATAAGCTCTCCTTCCATGGTGGAATAATCGTGTGTTGTTTGGCCATCATTAAATCTACGCTCTCGAGATCAACAAAATTCCTTGCGTCATTTGATTGGTCCTCGATCATTTGTCTGGACCCTATTGATGCTAGTGCTGTAGGCATATCAGGCCAGTAGAGTTCGGTGACCCCGTCAAATGCTGGCGTTGCATCATGATAAAGATCTCTTGTGACGTGGCATTGAACATAACATGTTGCATTCTCTGTTTGTGCTGCAATCGGCCCATGGTGATGCCACCAATAATGCTGAAAATCATCAACCGTCATCGTCTTCTTTCGCCGGAACGCGTAAATGCCCTTGACTCCATCTGCTTCGTAGAAATCGGGGGTGCGCATTACCGTTCGTTCCATACCGGCCAAAACTGAAACAGTCTCCACATTACTGTCGAACAGATCATCTATCGAAAGCTGAGCCAACCCGGCTGTGTCGTCTTGCTGCTCGTACCACAATTCTAAAACACCACGCAGTGCAGTAGGTCGATCAGGTATAGCATCCTGGATGGCCGCGGAAAAGATGGCAGCATCCAGTGATGGACAGACTTGCCGTAAGGCATCCGCGACATGCTCGCCTATCACCAACGCCGGATCAGATTTAATGAAATAATAGATTTTAAACATGAGTTAAACACCATTTCAGTCAACGTGAATTGGGAGCAAATAATCAAAACACAATTACTCAGCTCTTTATAAAACTGCCAGGATGAGCGATCGTCTCTACATCGTTCCGGCCTATCTCGAAAACTCTCTTCTAATTCTGTAAACTATTCTTGACACTTATTCTAAAAATTAGTGCCTTCAACCTCCCGGAGCGAATCTGAATGACCGAACAATTTAGTACACCCTACGAAATTCTCGGAGATGCGGGTGTCAAACAACTGGCAAACGCATTCTATGACGTCATGGATGAGCTCACTGAGACCGCTGAGATAAGACAGATGCATGCGGACAACTTAGACCACATCAAACGCATGTTAACTGCCTACCTGACGGGTTGGATGGGTGGCCCTCCGGTCTATCAAGCTATCAAGGGTACCGTCTGCTTGACCGATCCTCATGAACCCTATCGCATCGGCCCAAAAGAACGGGACCAATGGCTGCTGTGCATGGACAAGGCTCTCGAGCGGGTTGGTGCCAGCGATGAACTTAAAAACATGCTGAAACAACCCATGTTCCAGGTCGCAGAGACAGTGCGAAACTGCGAAGACTCTACACCTAAAAATCAGGGAGCGAATATCATTGCGGTTTCCTGAACCTTTTCCCCAAATACGCGCTAAGGGCTAAACTTCCCGACCAGCCATACGTGGTCTGGACAATTGCGTCGTCGCATCAGGGTTATTACCCACCCAAACGCAAATCTGCGGGTCCGCGTGCTTAAACTCACCTGAAATGTGGATACCCTGAGTCGTAAACAAACCTTGTCTCTCACCTGCCGTCACACGGATGTTGCCATCCTCGGTATATTCGTACAGGTGATCTGTATCAAACGGATGATAAAGCGATGCCATATTTAATCACCTACCCATTCTGTAAATTTTTGATGCAACCAACGAACCTTGCTTTCTTGATAACCTGATAACGTAATGCCTGGTTTATAAGTCGATTCCAGCCCCATTTGTACCTTCGGCATGTTGAAGGAGTCTTGATCAAACACCTTGCCAAGAAAACCGAGCGCACTGGACCACTTTTCATCTTCTTTTAGCCAATGCACTTTTGCTGCTGGCGGACGCTCTCCGCTAAACGGCAGGAGTTGTAAGCACTCCATGATGCAGGATCGGTGATCGTTACCGTTGGGTCGGAACCGATATACAATCTTATTAAATGCCCCCCAAGGATGGAAATTAGGGAACTGGGTGTAGTCAATGCTATCCACGATTTCAGCATCGCAGTACTCGTCCACCCTGGCCCCAGCAGAAGCTCGCAAACCCTCTCTACTAATCGCCGCCATAAATGCCCTCGCATTCATTCCTTCAGGCACTTGTGGGACCTCTGCTTCCGGTGGCAGATCCATCATCGACCGCAGCATGTCCTCATCGGTGATCTCATAATCGAGTAACGGGCTTGGGGTAATGCCCGGTGTAATCACTCGCGCGCAGTTTTCCCAGACATCAACTTGACTGTTGGTATCGCCGATACCACGCATAATTTGCGGGTGGGTAGCATTGACATGATAGGCCTCGCAGAATGCCTCCTGAGCAATTTTCCAGTTACAAGGCATAATTTTAGCAACATGTGCTTCTTTGTATAATGCACCCAGGTCCCACCGTTCGAACTGACTCGCCAGGTCTGAAATGAACTCGTCAAAAGGCGCGCAATCCTGATCGGGATTGATGAACACGAACCCTGCCCAGAGCGCAACGGGTATTTCAGGTAGAGAAAACTCTTCATTATTGATCTGCGGGAAATCCCATGCAGAGGGGAAGTCTTTAAGGCAACCATCAAGCTGCCAGGCAAACCCGTGAAAAGGACACCTTAGTTCTGCGGCGTTGCCGTCGAATTCCTTGAGCATGCGTCCCCGATGTAAACAGGCATTTGGGTAGGCCTTTATCTCACCGGTTTCCGTCCTGACAATCAGGAAAGAGATGCCAGCTATATCATATCGATAATGATCGCCAGGTTCGGGTATGTCCTCTTCGCGACAAGTAAATTGCCATACTTTTTTCCAAAGCCGTTCCACTTCTTTCTGGTGATAATCCGCAGAAATGTAGCGATTAACCGAATAGTCGTTTAAACCAAGGTCTTTGGGTGATTGCATCCTAAGTACGTCAGGCACTTCGTGAGAATCTTGGTCAAGCAACTCCTGGTAGGTCACACCAGGCGAGCGCGGCATGGTATCTGGATCGAGATCCTCATTCTTTAACATTTCGGACATCTGTCTTACCTTTCAAATAAACAGTCAGTAGTGATTGTTTTTAGTCTACTTGAACTATCGCGTAATGAACATGCTTCGAGGAAAATGCTTTGCATCAGGCATCACACGACTAGACATTAATCATCCATGCCACGTTTACCCGCTTCCCGAATAATCGGCTGATACTCCTCAAAAGGAGTAGCGTTAGCTGAACCTATAGTCAGGCCGGCATCTGTTGTCAGCGTGTGTCCGGAGGTATAACCGGATTCATCACTCGCTAGCCACAGCGCCGCGTTCACTACATCATCGGCGACACCTGCACGACCTTTTAACGGTGAGCTGGCAGCAAGGCCCTTCTTCGTTTCTTCAATGGCTGTTGGATCGCCCCTGAGTGCCGCCACCATTGGCGTGGCCATACCAGCGGGAGAAATAGCGTTAGCGCGAATGCCATGCTGGGCCAACTCGCAAGCAATGTTCTTCGTAAGCCCGATGACACCGTGCTTGGCTGTCGCATAGGCATGAGGACCTAGTCCTCCCATGATGCCTGCGGTGCTGGACATACTGACAATCGAGCCTCGACCACGCGGAATCATGACTCTTGCGGCGTGTTTACAACCGTAAAAAACGCCATTTAGAAGAATATCGATGGTGAACTTCCATTCGTCCGTGACGGTGGTGGCAATAGGTCCAGCAGCACCCACAATACCCGCATTGTTGTACATCACATCAAGTTGACCAAATTCCGTGACAGCGGTATCGACGAGGTTCGCAACCTCCTCTTCTCTGGTCACATTACAGGAGACAAAGCGAGCAGCGTCACCCAGCCCCTCGGCAACTTTTTTGCCAGCATCTTCCTGAATATCACCGAGCACAACCTTTGCACCTTCGGCAACAAACCGAATGGCTGCAGCTTCACCAAACCCACTTGCTGCGCCCGTTATTGCGACGATCTTGCCCTCAAGTCTACCTGTCATACTTATCTCCTCGATCTTTGTGGAACACGAACAACACCTTCCGGGTTCCTAAAATGAAATTGAACACCCCAGACCATGATTGGATAATCAATAGAGCTTTGCTCTACGTGGTTTCTAAACTGATCTCAAACTGACCAAGCGTTTTCGCTTTTGTATTTTTCAATTTTCAGCAAGATTCGCCTGTTTCTGGAAGCGAACAAACTATACTATTGTTCGGTGTAAATCCAAATCGACAAAACAAGAGGTATCAAAATGATCAGCCAAGGACCACTCGAAGACAGATTAGCAATTCGCGAGTTGATAGAATCTTATAATGATGCGGTGATGCGTTTCGATGGTGATGCCTGGCGATCAAACTGGCTCGAAGACGCAATCTGGAGCCTGCCCGGTGCTGGAGAAATTCAGGGACTCGACAATTTTTT
>CAJXBG010000159.1 GCA_913050215.1 uncultured Gammaproteobacteria bacterium | reverse complement strand
TTGATTTTGATGCTCAGCGCGTGTGCTTTTCAACGCGGAAAGTGAGGCGTATCCCGCGGCGGTCAAAGCAAAAGACCTGGACGCATTGCTGGCTACAGGTAATGCGTTATATGCACCCTGTGAAGCTTGTTGTCAGCTTTACCATCCGGGCGTGACAGCAGAGCCATAGTAGAATTTTCGGCACAACTAATCTGGAGGCGACGCCTGTGATAAATGATTCAGGATTCAATCGCGGAATAGTACAGTTGTTAGTTTTTCTCGTGCTAGGTGCGCTCGTGGCAAGCGTCTATGGACACAACGTAAGCAAAGAAGATATCGCTGCGTTGAGCGTGTTGTCCGGCGTGCAGGTTGTTCACTATATGTGGCTCGGTGCCAAACATATGGTGACCGGTTACGATCATTTGCTATTTCTGCTCGGCGTTATTTATTACATTAAGAGATTCAACGATGTTTTTGTGCTGGTAAGCCTGTTTGCGCTCGGTCACAGTATCACGTTGATTTTAGGTGTAACATTGAGTTGGGCGGTCAGTCCCTACTTGGTTGATGCGATTATTGGATTTTCCGTATTATACAAAGGGTTCGACAATCTCGGTGCGATCGACACGTTTTTTAATGAACGTCCGGATGAAAGATTGGTGGTGACCGTGTTCGGTCTTTTCCATGGTCTGGGATTGGCGACTAAACTACAAACGCTGGTAGTTCGCGATGATGGTTTGATCGCTAATTTGCTTGCGTTTAATCTCGGCGTTGAGATTGGCCAGGTTGTTGCGCTGTTCTGTGCGCTCTTGATATTGACCCTGATGCCTGTTTTTCGTAACCACAGGCAGACGGCGATCGTTGTCAATGCAATGCTGGTAATGCTTGGTTGTACGCTGATGTTTTATCAACTTCGGCTGTACTATTTAGCCGCTTGAAAAATCGTTAGTGACATATTGATTGGAGAGGATAATGAATCGCGCCAGCATAGTTTTTTTGTTAGCAGCAGCAGTATTACTCAGCTTGCTTTTTGTTCTGGCGCAAGAAGTAGAGGAACCATCGGTTGTTGCTCCTTTAAAATCGATCGATGCTAATCCGGTTGCCGTGGCTACTTCTCGAGGGGTTGTGTTTGAACAGTACGATCCCTCAGCAGTGAATGTCCGTTACGACGAGTTTGAGTCAGCGATACCGCATGCCGTGGGCAAGAACTATATTCCTGCTAATCGCTCACTGAAGAGCGAGACTGTGCGGGTTGAGCTTGGACTTGATGAGAGCGTAGAGTACAAGGTGGAAATGAATGGCGGCGACTCTGTTGTCTACGAGTGGAAAGTGCTTGAAGGTAATGTGTATTACGATTTCCATGGGCACCCGCATCACGAGGAAACTGAATTTTTCAATCGTTATAACGAGGGCGAAGGGAACCAGCGCAGTGGTACGATCATGGCGGCCTTTACGGGTCAGCATGGCTGGTTTTGGCTGAATTTGTCTCAAGGTCCTGTCGTGATTGAACTCAATGTTTCAGGTTTTTTTGACAAGATAGTGGAGATTGAGCTTTAGGGTTGATCAACGCGCGATAAAAGAGCGCTTCCCGTACGAGGAGTTTCAAGTGTTTGAACAATTGGAAATGACAGAGATAGCGCTTTGGGTAGGTGAGTCAGTCTGGGGTTATCCAATTATGTTGAGCCTCCATGCCCTAGGTCTTGCCATACTGGTGGGAATTTTCTCGATGTTTTATCTGCGAATATTGGGCGCTTTTAGCGGTATCAGTCTCCCGGCATTCCTACCCCTTGTGAAGTTTGCGTGGGTCGGTTTTGTCATCAACGCAGTGTCTGGTTTAGCGCTGTTTACATCGCAAGCGACAACCTTTGTCGAAAGCCTGCCCTTCTTGATCAAAATTGGGCTGATATCATTGGGGGTGATTTTTGCTGCCTTTATTCAGAGTGAGGTCAGGAAAAGCGATGAAATAAATGAGCATGTTAGCGTCACCATCAAATGCCTTGCTGGGCTGTCGATGGTCGTGTGGATTGGAGCGATCATCTCGGGTCGTCTGATCGCCTATCTTTGAGAGAGGTTTAGCTTATGGAACAGTTCGGAAAGCTCGTTGAAAGTACCGCGCTGCATGAGTGGATGCTGACCACTGAATGGTTGTGGCCTTGGCTTGAAATCATTCATTTCTTTGGGTTGTCGTTATTGTTAGGTGCGCTCTTGGTCATCGATCTGCGCATGGCCGGTTTTTTCCGTCAGATAAATATCAAGGTAACGCATTCACTGCTGCCCTGGGTATTTGCAGGTTTTGGCTTGAATGTGGTGACAGGGGTGCTCTTTTTCTTTGGCGACCCAATGCGGTATGCCATCAACATTGGATTCCAGTTTAAGATGGGACTTATTGTGCTCGCCGGACTCAATGCGCTGTGGTACTGGTGGCAAATACATGACGAAATGAACAGCTGGGCACCTGATATTAATCCGCCGTTACTTGCCAAGACAATCGCCATCGTGTCGCTAGGTTGCTGGACCGGCGTCCTGCTTTTGGGAAGACTAATCCCTTACGTTGGTACAGGCTAGAGCTTCAACATGTTGGCGATGTTGTTTTTCTGCATGTCTGATGACCCGCCGACAATAGGCATGCCCAGCAGATCCCGTACGTTTCGTTCTATGTCGTATTCGTCCGAAAGCGCATAGGCGCCAATCACCTGTTGGCAGATAAGGGCGATTTCTACGCCGACATCGGCGACGAACAGTTTTGCCATTGACGTTTCTACAGAGCAAGGCAAACCCTGATTTGCGAGATAGGCGCCGTGGTAAAGCATGTGTCTGGCGGCCTGCAGTTTGGTTTTTGCTGTCACCAGCTTATGTCGAATAGCCTGATGTTGCGCAATAGGTTTACCGAACTGTGTGCGTTCCTGTGCGTATTGCCAAGCTTCTTCTACCGCGGCTCGTGCAGCGCCGAAAGCCATTGCGGTGATTTCTATTTTTTCGACATCCAGTGCTCTTCCTGCAAGCAGCTGCCAGCCTTTGTTCCACATTTCAGGTCCGCCGACGATAGCATCTTCATCGAGTTCCACATCCTCTAAATAAACGTCCATAGACGCTGTATATCTCAGGTTCGCATGTTCGATGGGTTGCATACTGATCCCGGGTGCGTCGGTTGGTATCAGAAGCATTGATAGATTTTTGTAGCGGGCGTCGGCCTCACCGCTTCGCACGAGACAGTAAATGTAGTTCGACCAGTCGGCGCCTGTGCACCATCGCTTTGTCCCGTTAACAACAATTTTACCTGCTTTTTTTTCCGCTCGGGTTTCTACGCTGGCAAGGTCTCCTCCCACGTTAGGTTCCGATAGCCCATAACTTAATAGCAACTCGCCATTGACGATTTTGGGAAGCAACGCTTCTTTTTGTGCCTCGGAGCCGTTTTCCGATAGATTCATGCCGCCATAGAAAGCAGCGTGAATATAGGGCCCGGCAAGAAAAGGGCCTACTTGGGCCAGCTCCTCAATCACGGCCACTGCAGCCACCAGATCTTGACCACTGCCGCCATGTTTCTCCTCAACGGTAAGCCCAATCAAACCCATGTCTGCAAGTTCTTTAAATATTTCCCTTGGCCAGGTGTGATTTTGGTCGCACTCGCGGCGTAACGCTCGCGGCATCTTCTGTGCAACAAACCTTTGCAGTTGACGCCTGAGCTCGGTGATATGCTCTTCCTCGGGTGCGAAGGTGTGCAAACTCATACTATTCTCCAGTCAGTTTTGGTTTGCGTTTTTCGCGCATGGCCGCGACGGCTTCTTTCCTGTCCTCGTGGAAATTGGAAACGCTCTCCCAGCCGATAGCCGCATCCATGACCTGAGCAGCAAGTGCCCGCAGGGGGATGTTCGTCACAGTTTTTGTCCACCTAACCGCCCAGCGTGGATTTCCCTGTAGCTTGTCTATGATCTCCTGGACCTTTGCATCCAGCTCATCCGTGGGCACGACATGGTTTATCAGCCCCATGTCTTTTGCCTCGGTTGCGGAGAGGATGTCTCCTGTCATCAGCATTTCCTTAGCCCTGGCATAACCAACCAGTTGTGGCCAAATGAGTGCGCCGCCATCGCCGGCGACAAGACCAACTTTGACGTGGGGATCACCAATAACGGCTTTTTCGTCTGCGACGATAATGTCGCATAGCAGCGCAATACTGGCGCCGAGGCCGGCGGCGGCGCCATTGAGACGACAGAGTATGGGTTTTTCCATCTCCAGCAGGCTGGATACAATTCTTTTCGCGTCCCAAGCAATTTCTCGAAATTTCGATGGATCAGCTACCTGTTCGTCAAACCAATCAAAATCTCCGCCAGCACAAAATGCTCTGCCGATTGCCGTCAAGACGATGATGTCGCTGTCTGTATCTCGTTGCAGGTCGGTGAATATGTGCGCCAGTTCATCGTGCATGAGTCCATCTACGCCATTAACCGGATGATCCGATGTGATGGCTGCGGTCAGTACTTTGCCTTCTCGTTTGAAGCTGAATCGTGAATAATCCGCTGTCTCTATATCGAATGTCTGCGGCACTTTGAATCTCCTTTTCAGTATAGGCGTGGCGTTTAGTGGATGTGCATTTAGAGTGTTGAAGAATTGCTTTTGAGTCCGAAAAGCAGTCGGCCTATGGTCTCAAGCGTCGACGGCGCAACCATGATGTGTGATGTTGCAACATGAATATCACGAAAGTGTCTTTGGAGTCTTGAATTTTCATAAACCGCGCTGCCCCCGCCCAGATGATACATCTCGTCGACCACGCCGGCCGACTTGATGACGGCGTTGGTTGTGGCGAGTCTCAGATCGCGTCGTTGTTCAAGTGAAACCTTGTTGCCGGCGCTGGCGCTCTGCCAGGCCGTGTCAAGCGTGTGGTAATAAAACAGCCTAGCGCTGCGGAGGTCGGCTTCTGCCTGAGCGAGTTTCATTTGAGATATCTGTTGCTCGGCGACAGTTTTGCTGGCACTAATACGCCGCTTTTTAATTGCGAGACTGACTAGTTCATCAATCGCTGCCCGAGCAATACCCATGCAAACTGCGCCAATACCAAGCGCCAAAAATGTAAAGCTTGGAAATGCGTAAATCGGATTTTTTCGCGCACTGCCTCCCTCCAAGTATCCAACGGCGCGCGCTTCAGGCACAAATAAATTATTAACCTGATAGTCTAGGCTGCCAGTGCCACGTAGTCCCGACACATGCCATGTGTCTAGAAATTCGATTTCCTCTGCGGGCATAATTAACATGGTGTGGCGTGGTTTGCCTGACGAATCTAGCATGGGCTTACCGTTTTCTGTCAGCATACAACCTCCGAGCACCCAACCCGCATTCTGACTTCCAGAACCCCATTGCCATCTGCCATTGACTTGAAAGCCGCCTTCAACTTTTTCGGCCTTACCGGTTGGTGCGAAGACGCCCGTGAGTAACATTGTGGGATCTGAAAATACCTCTGCTGCTGCTTCATCAGGTATTGAAGCAAGTGCTGTCCCTGAGGTGGCAGAAATAAACGTAACCCATGCGCACGAAGCATCGCCCCGTGCCAGGGTCTCGAAAATTTGACTGGTGATGCCAGGAGGCGCTTCCAGGCCGCCCACGTGTCGCGGAATACCCAGTTTGTAGAGTTCAGCCTGCGCGAGTTTTTTTGATATGTGCTCAGGTAGTCGCCGCGCCTTTTCTATATCGTCTGCGTGTGCGTAGCACTCCCTTGAAATGTCTTCTGCCGCTTGCAGTAAGGTGTCGTAGTCTGGATTATTTTTTGACATGTATCGAGTCTCTTATAGATTGGTCAAGGTTGCGGCGTAAGCATTCTGACCAGCGATTGAGTGAGTTCTTCGTGAAGTGCGTCACCGGGTTTTAGGTTTTGTACCAGCGAGTGGTGCCAAGATTCGGCAAAAATTGTCAGCATTTGCGCCATGGATTGCTGATCCCCATCACGTATTGCTTTGGCCGCTTGTCCCAATTCTATAAAGCGTCGGTAATGCTCCATGACTGCCGCCTCATGCTCCCTGAACAGGGTCCGCATGTCTTTAGACCTGCCAAAGGCTGCCTGAGCCAGCCGAAAGAGTGCGACGTTTTCCGAGAAAAAAGCCGCGGTGCTCAGTACCCAGTTCGCCATAAAGTTGTGCATACCCTCGTCCAGAAGTTTCTCAATTCGACATCGGCTTGCGACGAGATCAACCAGGCTATCCATCACGTTTTCATATGCAGCGAGTAGCGCTTGGTCTTTTGTCGCGAAGTGATTGTAGAAAGTAGCGGGTGAGATGCTCGCACGGTGGGCGATCAGTTCTGCGTTGAAGTCTCCGCTTGAATTGACTTCGTCGCGCACAGCGTTAACCAGTTTTTGCCTGGTTCGTTCTATTTTGCCTGGCGCGGACTTGGTAGTTGCCACTTCGGTTTCACCATAATTGTAGTATAACTCTAAATATGATAACTATAATTGTTGTTAAGCTCAATAACATTAGGGGGCCGACGGCGCATGACTTGTAGGATTGCTGAGCGCAGTTCATGCTGTTCTGCTTTATTTAGCTTTCGATGACTAAGGTGTTGTTGTGATGGAATTTAAGGACAAGAGGGTATTGGTCACTGGCGCGTCACGCGGAATAGGTTTTGCCGCGGCACAGCGATTCCTTGAGGGTGGCGCACGAGTTGTGATCAATGGTCGAAGCGAAGCCGGCGTTAAGGCTGCCGCTGAAGCTCTGGGTCAGCGGGACCGGGTCTTTGGTATTGGAGCGGATATTGCCGCTGTCGCGGGTTGCGAGTACCTGGTGTCTGAGACAATCGCGATCCTGGGTGGCATCGATGTGCTAGTTGTCTCGGCCGGAGTAGCGACGCTGGCGCCAATTGAGGAGACAACGGAAGCGGTATTTGACAGCATGCTAGACACAAACCTAAAAGGATTGTTTTTTACTTCCCGTGCCGCGATACCTGCGCTTCGAGAGAGCAAAGGCTGTATTACTTATGTTGCCTCTGACTCTGGCGTGCGTGGTGAGGCCTATCTGTCTGCATACTGTGCTTCGAAGGCAGCCGTGATCAATCTGGCAAAATCACTTGCCCTGGAGCTTGCACCGGATGTGCGGGTGAATTGTGTCAGCCCGGGTTATGTAGACACCGACATGATAAGACGCGATGCGATAGAGCAGGCTGAAGACCCGGCAGGTCTTGAAGCGCGGCTGAAAGGTACTACGCCCCTCGGACGATTTGCCGCACCTTCAGAAGTTGCAGCGGCGATTTGTTACCTGAGCGGCGCAGAAGCTGGATTTATCACCGGCACCAGTCTGTCGATTGATGGCGGAACTACCGCTGGCTCGATGGTTGAGTTTTGAATGATGGGGAAGGGTCCATCGGGTGCAAAATAAGCTAGAATTTTCATTCTCTCCTTAGGGAAAATATCGTGCGATGACATCATCAATTATTAATATCCTAGCATTGGATGATCAGTTAGAGGTTGAGTGGGCTGATGGGCATCAGTATGCCTTTAGTTTTTTTTGGCTCCGTGACAACGCAAAGGACGAGTCAAGTTTTGATATTCGCTCAAATCAGAGAGAGTTGTTTACCGCCGGGTTGCCATTTGATATCAAGCCGATATCAGCTGACTTGGAAGCTGATCAACAGGCTATTGCTGTGCGCTGGCCTGATATCGATGCTGTGGTTTGTTACAGAAGCGACATGCTTTATCGCGAATCTATTCGGTCGTTAAAAGGGGCTGATATTCAAGGCAGAAAGGTATGGGGCGCGAGCAAAGGAGCGCAGCAGTTTACGCTTGATAGCTTGCTAAAGGAGCGCCCCTCAGCGGGAATGTCATTGGTCAAGGCGCTTCATGCTGATGGCTTTGCGCTGATCAACGACTGCCCCGCCGAAAAAGGGAGTGTCAATCAAATAGCCAGTTTTCTGGGCTACGTCAGGGAGACGATTTTTGGTGGCGTCTGGGAATTTGAAGCTGATGGCGATATGGCCGACAGTGCTTACACTTCGAAGGCGCTTCGTCCGCACACCGATGGTTCATACAGTTTTGATGCTCCTGGTGCTCAGATATTGCTCTGTGTTGAAAATGATGCCGAGGGTGGTAAGTCCATAATCGTGGATGGATACAAAATTGCGGAGCAAATGAAACGTGAACACCCGGATCAGTATGCTGATCTCGCTCG
>CAJXBG010000158.1 GCA_913050215.1 uncultured Gammaproteobacteria bacterium | reverse complement strand
ATGTAATAAAAACGTCGCCTTTGGAAATAGAATTACAATATTGTAATGTGTTTTTTAGACATCGTTCTGGTGACTACTTTGATCAGTTGTAAGTACTCATGACAAGCCATTCAAGGCGAGGCTTCTAAAGCTTTGCTTGGTTTCGCTTCGCTACACGAGTTTAGCCAAGCATTATCCTGCCCCTTAACACGGCATTAGGCTCTCAGCGATCAACCCAACAGTCTGTAAGCCAACAGATCAGGATCGTAGCAGTCATTGACCATCTGAAGGACCACCAAGTCAGGGGGTCGTAAATTTGACTGTACATCAGCAGTGACCATAGTCGACCGATCTTCAAAAAATGTGGTTTAAAGTACTTATCTACAGCCAGCCTTGTTGGTGCTATCATCGAATGATGACGAAAAATATACGATCTGCTGCACTGCTTGTTTTTTGTCTTGCGTTAGCGCAACAGACGATGGGGCACGGCAGCATGACTCCGGAAGGTGACATCTGCATTCTGGAGATTGGGTACTTGAAAGCCCACTTTAAAACCTATCTCCCAGGAAGCTACGGCCATGAACAATTTTGCGAAACTCTGCCCGAAGCGTCTGAGGCAGTTTTCGTGATGGAATACGAACACGATAGCCTGGCGGAAATGATGATCGAATTTCGTATTATTCGTGAGCTGACCGGGAAAAGAGAATTTACGCGTGAAAAAGACATTAAAAAAATTGATGACCTAGAAAGTATCACCGTGGCCTACCATCCGCCTCAACGCGAACCGGACGTTTTCTCAATAACCCATCAGTTTGAAGATCCGGGCTGGTATGTTGGCATCATCACAGCCAGGACCTTGGCGCTTGATGAAACTTACGTGGCAGTATTTCCATTCAAAGTTGGATTTACCGGGTATCGCTATTGGCCTCTCGTCGGCTTCGCTATCGCGTTGCTCGGTTCCGCCCTGTATTACGATTCCCGAAGGGAGCGCTCTGCATGACCCTAGCATTTTATTTCCGTGACCGTGGCCTGCTTCTCCTGTGGTTGCCGGTGTATTTCACTCTATCTCATGCTGCATTGGGGCAACCGGTGGGGGCCGGTGATATTGCTTTTCAATCAACAGTTGCTGGTCACTATGAGGTGCGATTTGACAGCCAGCCTAAGCCGATTGTCATCAACCAAATTCAATCCTGGGTAATGTCTGTGCGGACAGGTGACGGATTGTGTGTCAAAGGGGCTGAAATTACGGTGGTTGGTGGCATGCCAGAACACAATCACGGGTTTCCAACGGCGCCTCTCGTTCGGCCAGGAGCAAATGATTGCGAGTATCTGGTGGAAGGATTGAGGTTTCATATGTCAGGGCGTTGGGAAATGAGTTTTAACATTAAGGCTGGCGCTAAAACCGATACTCTTATGGTCTCTCTGGATTTGTGAGGTGAGCAATTCAGACCGATTGATGGCGCTGATTGCTGTCGGCATTCTATTGAGCGCAGGTTATTTTTTACTGGACGATCCGTCCGACCAGCCCTGGACGCCAGATGAGGAAAAAACCCTGGAATCGCTGTGGATTGGAAACCTGAGTCAGCCGCCAATCGATAGTTCCAACGCGGTGGCGACCAATATCAACGCTGCAAAGCTGGGACACAAGTTGTTTTTCGATCCCCGACTGAGTGTCAATGGGCTAGTTTCATGTGCGATCTGCCACCAACCATCAAGGCATTTTTCCGACGGCATGGCTAAGGGCTTTGCGATCGGAGAGGCTCAGCGAAATACGCCAAGCATTGTCGGTACTGCCTATAGCCCATGGTTCTATTGGGATGGACGTAAAGACAGTTTGTGGGCACAGGCCCTGGCACCGCTTGAACACGAAGATGAGCATGGCGGAAATCGAATGGCCTACATCCACTTCATATCCGGTGACGAAGTATATCGCCCCATGTATCAGGAATTATTCGGTGACCTGCCTGATATTTCTGATCCAGTTCGGTTTCCCGCCAATGCCGCACCTGGGGATAACCCTGAGTGGAACAAGGCCTGGCAGGCAATGGCAGCCGCGGACCAAGAAAGCATTACTCGCGCGTTTACAAATCTTGGTAAAAGCATCGCCGCTTACGAAATGTTGTTGGTGCCTCAACCATCTAGGTTCGATCATTACGTCGAAACTGAGTTGATTAACGATGCCTCTACACAGGAAAGTTTGTTTTCGCCCAATGAGAAAATGGGCCTTCGGCTCTTTATTGGAAAGGCGGGTTGCATCAATTGTCACAACGGCCCGCTTCTGACCAACAATGAGTTTCATAATACAGGGCTGGTTAATTCAGCCGGAGAGATACCCGATAAAGGCAGAGTTGAAGGCGAGCGGCTTGTCCGGGCTGATCCTTTCAATTGTGCTGGTAGGTATAGCGACAGCGCAGTTAACGATTGTGCTGAACTGCGTTTCATGCGCTCTGGTGTCGACTTGATTGGTGCGATGCGTACTCCCTCGTTGCGAAACCTGGAAGGCACCGCGCCATATATGCACAAAGGGCAGATGAAGCAATTGAGCGAGGTTCTGGATCATTACAATCGGGCTCCTGAAGCCATGATTGGCCACAATGAGGCGGAACCACTGGGGCTCAATGATTTGGAGCTTCGACAACTCGAAGACTTTCTGAACACTTTAAACGGTCCAGTTTTAACGCCAATTCTCTAGTGCTGTCCTTACCAAAATGCAAGTTATTTGAGGGTGGTTTGAATCATTGTCTAGGATAATATTGGGTTGACTTTCAACCGGTTCAAAGGTAGCTTCCAACCGAATAGGTGGTTTATCGAAAAATTACCGCTGTAACTGCCTGTTGTTCCATCTACTATTCGTTGCATCAATTAAGAGTACAGAAATAAGAAAACAAAGAATTAAAGAACCAAATACATAGCTCGTTTTTCGAACCGCCCGGAGAGGAGGAAGTATGATTATAGCTGTTGCCCTTGTGCTTTTAGTTGTCGGCTCAATAGCGTTTCATTTCCTCAGTCCTTGGTGGTTCACTCCGATTGCTTCAAACTGGCAAGCAATCGACCTCACGATCGATATTACCTTTTGGGTGACAGGTGCAGTATTTATTGCTGTCAATTTGTTCATGGCTTATGCGGTGGTGCGCTACCGAAACCGTGGTCCTGATAGCGAAAGAGCCCAATACGAACCTGAAAACACAAAACTTGAAATCTGGTTAACCGGACTGACCGCTATTGGCGTCGCAGCTATGCTGGCGCCAGGGTTATGGGTCTGGGATGATTTCGTCAATGTTCCAGAGGATGCCTGGGAGTTTGAGGTAATTGGGGAACAGTGGCGCTGGACTTTTCGCCTGCCGGGGGATGACGGCAAACTTGGCTCTTCATCCTCCGCCCTCGTCAATATTGATAACCCGCTGGGTGTAGACCCCGCCGACCCTAACGGCCAGGATGACCTGATCGTCATGAGTAACGTCATGCACCTGCCGATTGATAAGCCGGTTAAAATGCTGCTCCGGTCAAAAGATGTTTTGCATGATTTCGCGGTCGCTGAATTTCGCGTGAAAATGGACCTTGTCCCTGGACTAGTTACCTATTTGTGGTTAACCCCGACCAGGACCGGTACCTTCGACATTCTTTGTGAAGAACTCTGTGGTCTCGGGCATTTTGCGATGCGTGGACGAGTGGTTGTCGACACTCAGGAAGATTACGACGCCTGGCGTGACGGCCTGATGACTTTTAAAGAGATGTCTGCCATCAAAGCAGGTGACCCACTAATAGGTCAGGCGACCTATCCGGTGTGCGCGGCCTGCCACGGTTCGCAGGGCGAGGGTATCGTTGCCCTTAATTCACCCAAGCTCAGCGGTCAAGAGGGTTGGTACCTCGAGACCCAACTTCGCAACTTCAAAAACGGCGTCCGTGGTGCGCATGAGGACGATGTTTACGGTCAGCAGATGGCACCGATGGCTGCGGTGCTTGCAGACGAGGCGGCTATTAGAAACATAGCGGCTTACATCAGCACCTTACCGGAACATTCGGTTGATACTTCTCTTTCCGGAGATGTAGAGCGAGGTCAGCATCTCTATCAAACCTGCGGAACCTGTCATGGTGTGAATGGCGAAGGTAACTACGCGACCAATTCGCCGCGGCTGCGGGGCCAGGAGGATTGGTATGTGAAGCGACAGTTGCAGAACTTCATCGGCGGAGTTCGAGGCGTTCATCGGGAGGATTTGTTTGGACCTCAAATGCGAAGTATGTCGCGCATGTTGAGAACCGAAAAAGACATTGATGATGTGGTCGCCTACATCAACACATTGGAACCAGCGGTTGATCAAAACCAGATAGCAGATGCAGCGATGCAGGGTGGGGAGGATTAGACATGGCGCATGTTGCGTTGGCAGATAGGGGGCAGGCACTTTCGCACCCGCACAGTTTTATCACGAAATACGTCTGGAGTCAGGACCACAAGGTTATTGCCATTCAGTACGGCATAACGGCCATTGCGGTGGGGGTTGTGGCCTTGGTTTTGTCTGGAATTATGCGCCTGCAACTCGGGTTTCCAGACACATTTTCCTTTATCCAACCCAGTGAGTATTATCAGTTTGTCACCATGCATGGCATGATCATGGTGATCTATCTTTTGACCGCACTGTTTCTGGGGGGGTTCGGTAACTATCTCATCCCGCTAATGGTCGGTGCGCGGGACATGGTCTTCCCATACCTGAACATGCTCAGTTATTGGGTTTATCTGCTGTCGGTGATCATACTGATGTCCAGTTTCTTTGTTACCGGTGGTCCAACCGGTGCTGGTTGGACGCTCTATCCACCACAGGCAATCATGTTCGGAACACCGGGAGCTGAATGGGGCATCATACTGATGTTGCTTTCCCTGTTTGTCTTTATCATCGCGTTCACGATGGGCGGTCTGAACTATGTGACGACTGTTCTCCAGGCCCGAACCAGGGGCATGACACTGATGCGTATGCCCTTGTCAGTTTGGGGTATTTTCACGGCTACAGTTTTGGGTCTTCTCGCTTTTCCCGCATTACTGGTCAGCGCCATCATGATGACCTTGGACCGAGTGCTTGGCACTAGCTTCTTTATGCCTGCAATGGTCTCCATGGGGGAGCAAACTAATTATGATGGCGGCAGTCCGGTTCTTTTCCAGCATCTGTTCTGGTTTTTCGGTCATCCGGAAGTTTATATTGTGGCGCTGCCCGCATTCGGTATCGTTTCAGACCTGTTGAGCACGCACGCGAGAAAGAATATCTTCGGCTATCGGATGATGGTCTGGGCTATTGTCGGTATTGGTGGATTAAGCTTTATCGTCTGGGCGCATCACATGTACGTGAGCGGCATGAACCCATACTTTGGTTTCTTTTTCGCCACCACGACGCTGATCATTGCAGTGCCAACCGCCATAAAGGTTTACAACTGGGTACTGACGTTATGGCGTGGAAATATTCATCTGAATACCCCGATGTTGTTCGCCATTGGATTTATTTTCACCTTCATACATGGCGGTTTAACCGGTATATTCCTGGGTAACGTTGTGGTCGATTTGCCCTTGTCAGATACCTACTTTGTCGTTGCCCACTTCCATATGGTGATGGGCGTGTCTCCAATATTAGTTGTCTTTGGTGCGATCTATCATTGGTATCCCAAAATCACCGGCAAGATGTTTGATGCCACGCTCGGGAAAGCTCATTTCTGGCTGACCTTCCTCGGCACCTATTCGATTTACCTGCCGATGCACTATCTTGGCTTTTTGGGGGTTCCCAGACGTTATTTCGCTTACGAAGGAATCGATTTTATTCCTCAATCAGCACTGGATTTAAACACGGCTATCACTATATCCGCACTATTTGTTGCCGTAGTACAAATTATTTTCTTCTATAACATGATATGGAGCCTGTTTAAGGGCAAGCAAGCTGGATCAAACCCTTGGGGTGCTACAACACTCGAATGGCAGACGCCAGATACTCCGCCTATTCACGGCAACTGGGGACCAGAATTGCCAGTAGTACATCGTTGGGCATATGACTATAGCGTGCCTGGCGCTGAGGAGGACTTTATTCCGCAAAACGTCCCGGAATCTGAAGTGGACAAGGCGGCGAGTTAACGATGATCACTATAGTCCTGTTTATTTTTGCGATGGTCGGCTTCGCTTATTGGTGGCTTTGGCGCCAGCGTGTCCTTGAGAAACCATGGGCCGAGGTGGGGCCAAAGGCAGATACGCGAGAAGAGATCGGCAGGATTTCATCGGCAGCCAAAACAGGCCTTATGTTTTTCCTCGCAGTCGTTACCAGCGTTTTCGCCTTGTTCATCAGTGCCTATTTTTTGCGCATGGAGTTGCCCGATTGGAGTCCGGTAATGAAACCAGAGGTGCTCTGGATTAATACCGGGCTTTTGGTTCTGGGTAGTGGCGCCATTCATTGGTGTTCAAAGGCAGCTGCTTCAAACAATCTTCGTGCGGTTCAGGTTTCACTCTTCGCGACCGGATTGTTCACTTTTACTTTTATTTATGGACAGTTAATGGCGTGGGGCCAGCTCAACGATGAGGGGTATTACCTCAATTCGAATCCAGCCAACGCGTTCTTTTATCTTTTCACCGGTTTGCACGCATTACACCTGCTGGGTGGTTTGTGGGTCTGGTCAAGAACAACACTGCGGGTATTGGCGGGTGTTGAGCTCGAGGAAGTTCGATTGAGCGTGGAACTCTGCAGGACCTATTGGCACTATCTGCTGGGTGTATGGATTGTATTATTTGGGATGCTGTTGTCCACATAGCGCTTCTCTAAAACAAGGGATTTCGATATGAGTGATATTGGGAGTACTACAGGTGCGGTATTAGCTGAGGGCATGCCTGGTATCGTCGATGATTGGTCGGCAGATAAAGAAGCATTCCACGTTCCCTGGGGAAAAGCCATGATGTGGATTTTCCTGCTCAGTGACACATTTATTTTCAGCTGCTTTTTGACGTCCTACATGAATGTCAGGATGTCGACAACGGTACCCTGGCCCAACCCGAGCGAAGTATTCGCGCTGACGATCTTTGGCAATCACATGCCATTGATTCTAATTGCCATCATGACTTTTATTCTGATTACCAGCAGCGGCACGATGGCGATGGCAGTGAACTTCGGCTATCGCAAAGATCGGGTTAAAACTGCGATATTGATGCTTGCTACAGCGGCATTTGGCGTAAGTTTTGTTGGAATGCAAGCGTTCGAGTGGACAAAATTGATTGAAGATGGTGTCCGTCCCTGGGGAAATCCCTTCGGAGCAGACCAATTTGGCGCCACCTTTTTTATGATCACCGGTTTTCACGGTCTGCATGTCACTGGGGGGGTGATTTATCTCAGCATTATCGCCTTCAAGGTTTATCGGGGAGACTATGACAAGTCAAACAATTACGAAGCAGTCGAGATAGCTGGCCTGTATTGGCATTTCGTTGACCTGGTCTGGGTCTTTATTTTCGCGTTCTTTTATCTTTGGTGACGTCTATGGAAGCAACAGCAGAAGGTCAACAGCACCCAATAAGCATCTACTTGAAGATTTGGATTCTATTGTTTGTGCTGAGTACTCTATCGTATTTGGTTGACGTCATGGGGTTTGAGAGCTACCTCAGATGGGGACTAATTCTTATCTTCATGTTTTTAAAAGCGGGATTCATCGTTGCGATCTTCATGCATATGGCCTGGGAGCGGCTTGCTCTGGCCTACGCGATACTTTGCCCACCGCTATGCCTCCTAGTGTTGATTGGTCTGATGGCAATCGAGGCGGAGTATACTTTTTTCACCCGTCTATTGTTCTTCTCGCAATAACGTTCGATGCCCAGCCAGGATCTGCAAGCGAACAGCGCTAACGACTTGTCCGCTAGTTCCTGGCGCGCTACCTGGAGCTTTGTAAACCGCGTGTAGTCCTGCTGAAGCGCCTTTGTGCAACCGTTGGGATGTTTCTCGCCACTGACTCGTTCGTCGCCTTTGACTTATTACTTTTCACTAATCTCGACGTAGCACTGGTCGCGGGTTCCGCAGCCAGCGTCATTAACATTATCGATGCACAAATCGACATCAATATGGCAAGAACCTCACGGCGGCCGATTGCTCAGGGTCGAGTGAGTGTCAAATCGGGCATCTTATTTTCGGCAGTCACTGGAATCGCT
>CAJXBG010000157.1 GCA_913050215.1 uncultured Gammaproteobacteria bacterium | reverse complement strand
CACTGCAATTATCCTGAGGATAAACGGCGAGCCATTTACACGTCAATGCCATTGAATCGCTCAATAGTTTTATGCGTAAGACGGTGAAAAAACGGAAGCTATTTCCAAGTGACGACTCGGCAAAAAAGGTGGTCTATCTGGCGATACAGCGCGCCTATCTGGCGGAGCATAATCGGTAAGGACGTGGTAAGGCTATTCCTACCCACTATCCATGCCTGACAAAGCCTCCATATCTTAGTTTCACTGGCAAATCCGCTCGAATATACCTTTCATATTGCGTGACGCTAATTTCACCTAGTATATAGATCTAATGAACAGCGAGTGGACAAGCGCGGGTCCTTCTAGTGCTTTTGACTTGGCGTGCTTAAAACCATCAGCAGTACTGGTATCACGCAACCCGGCTTGCCCTAAACAGCAGAAAATAATGATGGGTCGATCTTTCGCATCTTAATCGGAAAGTGAGCTGCTCAATATCCCGGGGGCGCGACAAAGCCTCCGTTCAGCGTTTCGACTAGGCTTGCCACGGCCAATGTGGTCTTATCGGCCCAGCATGGCCCAATAATTTGCATTCCAATGGGCAAACCCTCCGCAGAACGCGTGAGCGGAACTGCCGTTGCGGGCAGGCCGGGAAGCGTTGCAAGACCAGCCCAGACCAAATGCAAGGCGTAGGCTATTTCTTCATTGTCAACAGTGAGCGTGCGCTCGGCAAACGGCACTTCATGGCGATGTGTGAAAGCTGCGGTCGGCGCGATCGGCGCTAGCAGCACATCAAATCCCTCAAAGAAACGACTGTAATCAGCAACGAGGCGGTGGCGCGCCTCATCATCTTTCTTCCACTCACTCAGCGAAACACTGTCCATTCCGGGAGGTGCCATGGCAGCACCAAGGAGCCGATGATAAAGCGCGTTCTGCTCTTTTAGCGAGGGCCCGGGCGGCGCTGTTTCTTCCACATACGCGCCCGCAGACGTCATCTGCTGTCCGATATTGCGGATGATCTCCTTGGTTTCACGGTCTGTTGGCGCCGCCGGATCATCCACCAGGATAGCGACTCGCAATCCCTTGAGGGAAGAAGCAGTCGCCGAGGCTAGAGGCAGAGAAGCGCCGGGAATCCCGCCAGCCCCGGCAGCGGTCAGGACTTCAAGTCCCAAAGTCAGATCCGCAACGCTGCGCCCCAGAGGCCCGCAGACAACAAGATCTACAGGCGCGTGCATCCATGTGCCGGGTACCGGGATTTCACCAAACCGATTGACGGCGCCCCATGTGGGTTTGTGCCCAAAGACCCCGTTGTAATGTGCCGGTACACGGATTGATCCACCAATGTCACCGCCAAGTTCAAGGAGCGACATGCCTGTGGCCAGAGAAACAGCCGAACCGCCGGATGAGCCACCACAAGTGTGATCCGTATTCCATGGATTGCGGCAAAGTCCGTAGATATCATTATAAGTTTGATAGTCAGCGCCAAACTGCGGCGCATTGGTCTTGCCATAGATAATGGCGCCGGCCTTCTTCAGCGCTGCTACCCCCGCAGCATCTTTCTTCGGGACAAAGTCTTTGAAGGGCACGTATCCAGAAGTCGTGACAAGCCCCTCGGTCGCATAGAGATCCTTGATTGTTATTGGCAATCCATGCAAGGGCCCAAGTGACTGGCCTCGGGCAAGTGCTTCGTCGGCAGTCCGGGCACCGGCGCGAGCCCGCTCAAGGTCCATTGCAACGACAGCATTAAGTTCAGGGTTAAATTTCTCAACCCGAGCAAGTTGGGCTTCCAGTAGCTCTGCACTTGAGATGGTCCCAGCGCGCAATGCGGCAAGGGCTTCGGTCGCGGTTGCTGTCGACAGGTCTATCATGGCAGGTCTCCAAATTTTGTAATCGTTCTACGGATGACATATCCCTTCCGGTTCTCAGTATAGGATGGATCAAAGCGTTTTTCAGCAAGTGGTATTTGATCGCTACAGACTCTTTGAATCATGATTAGGAATCCGGAGGAGGCGGACCCAAATTTGTATGAATCTAGCCAACTATCCGACGAAATTCGTAGCGTTATTCGTGATATTTAAAGGGTCAAAATCGCCCGGCACGGCGTAAAGTTTCTCTCATCGTTCAATCAAACTGTCTGTAAACTACGAGACCAGTATCGTAGCAATCATCTACCGTTTAATGGGTGATCTCGTCAGCTTGTCATATATTTGACTGAACATCGGCAATCACCATACTTGCACGTTCTCCAAAACATCTGGTTTATTTTTCGTATATCCCTCAGCGATAGTCGGTATGCGTATATTTTCTAGCACAAACACTCACTTTTGATATCATCCCAAGAAGAAGGGAGAATGATATGACAGCAACAATCGAAGGTTATTGTGACGAGCGCTTTAGTGCGGTAAGAGATGTGCTTGAACAGCAAATAGAATCAGGTGCCGATCTTGGGGCCTCGTTTTCGGTGACCTACCAAGGCGAGACTGTGGTTGATTTGTGGGGAGGCCACCTTGACTTGGAACGCACCACGCCATGGCAAGAAGACACCCTCGTCAATGTTTACTCGACCACCAAGACCATGTCATTTTTGTGCGCACTGATCCTTGCTGATCGGGGCGAGTTAGATTTTGATGCGCCGGTCAGTCGTTATTGGCCGGAGTTCGCGGCAGCGGGCAAAAGCGACGTCTTAGTGTGGCATTTTATGAATCATGCTGCGGGCTTACCGGGTACCGATGAACCACTAGCCGGAGATGACCTCTATGACTGGGAGAAGGTCACCGATGTGTTAGCACGGCAAGCGCCATGGTGGGAGCCAGGCAGTGCAAGTGGATATCATGCATTAACCCAGGGGTATTTAATCGGCGAAGTGGTGCGACGTATTACTGGTCAATCCTTAGGCCAATTCTTCGCGGAGACCGTCGCAAAGCCGTTACAAGCAGACTTCTTTATTGGCGTGCCATCGTCTGAATTACCAAGAATTGGTGACTTGGTGCCGCCTCCCTCTGCTGGTGTTCTAGGAAGGGGTGGTGATGCGGATTCGATCGCAGTGCGAACCTTTAAGAGTCCAAGAACACATGCGCTCGATAGTCGCACAGATGCGTGGCGCCAGGCCGAGATACCAGCGGCTAATGGTCACGGTAATGCTAGGGCTGTGGCGAAAATTCATACTGCTCTCGCCAATGAGGGCCGTGTGGGTGATGTTCAGTTGTTATCCCCTGAGATCTGCAAAAAAGTCACGGAAACGCGAATTTCAGGACAGGACCTGGTCTTTAACCAGCCGATGGCGTTCGGGTTAGGTTTCGGCTTAATTCCAGTAGCGCAAAATAAAAGAAACCTTTGCTTTTGGGGCGGTTGGGGTGGTTCCTCTGCGGTGATCGATCAAGACAATCGCTTGAGCCTCTCGTTCGTGATGAACAAGATGGCTGACGGTTTATTAGGCGACACTCGAGGGGCAAATTTATCGGCCGCCGTGTTTAAAAGTTTACCAAAGTAGCCGCCGACATGTTTACGGTGTCGCAAGGCGGGAGCGCTGACCCCCGTTGGATAAGGCGGTATCAACGCTATGGCGTCAAATAGGTTTTTCACCGAATTTGGTGTCGTTGGTTGATTCCTCTAGGATAAAGCCAAAAACGTGATGAACATTTTAAAAACACAGAGATACAAATAGTGGAGAATACCTAGTGGTCTGGAAATTGATTGACGGGCAGGCTTGAAGTAACAAACCACAACCTTCTACCTAACCTTTTGATCTCTTGTTTCTTGGTAGTGTTAATTTTTGCTTTATCCCCTTGTGCCTAGAGGCATCCCGTCACGGATTGGGCCTTCAGGCGTTGTTGCCAAAAATGGATCTGTTCGTTCCATTTCTTCACTCAACGCCTGTAGCTGGCTGCAGTTCATTCGTTCACAAAAACGGGCTCTTTTTTCTACAGCGAATTGCCAGAACACAGCAGCAGTAATTTCGGCTTGAGTAATTTGATTGCCAAAGAAGCGCCTATTATCTAGTTGGGCATCAAGCCACTTAAATCCATCCGTTGTCTGTTCATCACACATCTTTGTCCATGGTTTATACACCATGTCTTTGGGACGAAAATGAAACTCGTATAAGACCGTCACAAGTTTATCCACGGCAGCAGAGGCAATACCGCAGAGGTTTTGTATTTTTCGCCGTGCTGGCCCTGCTGAGGGAGTCAGTCGCGAGTCTTGTGGCACCAGCGTATCCAGATAATCTAGTATCACGTGGCTCTCGGTCAGAAACTCTCCATCGTCTAGCTCTAATATAGGTATCTTCGCCACGGGATTGATTTGCCTTAACCCTTCCTTAGCGTTGCCAAATGGAGTCACCTTCTTGATGTCGTGCCCAATTTCATAATACCTGAGTGTAATGGCGACGCGCCGGGTGTAGGGAGATGAGTACGCACCAATTAATTTCACGTGAAATACCTGAAGATCATTAACTTTGCCTTTAAGAAGCCTAACATACTGGTTTGCCAAGCATGAATTCTGTGCGCTGTTTATCGGCAGTTTACTGATCAAAACATCAGCGATCTTAGCGATTATCGTTGTGCTGACTCATTCTTAATTCGCAGAGAAAGCCGACCTCACTAATTTTTGGATTCAGCGTTTTTCCAGTCGGTACAACCAGACTTCTTCAAAATTCATTGGATCTCGCTGAAACATAGATGAGTTGGCCCAAATCGAGGCGAACTCGGAGAGTTCATTATCACTCATGACGCGAACCGCAAGTGCGGGATAGATAGCATCCTGCACGCGAACTCTAACAAGCGGGTTCTGTTCTATATGCTTTACCCAGTTAGTTCTCGTATCACCCGCGTAAACGTAGAACCGACCACCTAACTGAATATAGGTAAAGTTGATTGAATAAGGATCTTCTGGTCGAGTTTCCAATTGCGCGACAGCCGAGTCTTTATCTAGCTGCCAACTATCTGGCGTCTCTGTAACCGTGCCACTCAGCTCTCCACCCGATGCCAAAATAAAAGGGTCCTCACAGGCCGATAGCACGAGTAGAGATATTGATAGTAAAAGGATTTGAAATGTTGGTCGCATATTTAACCTCAATTATTAGGGACAATTCTAACCAGTGACCCGGCTTGGTTGTGCTCAATCAGCAGGTAAACGAAGCCATCGTACCCCATCTCAACATCGCGAATTCGCCCCAGCTTGGTCAGTAGTCTCTCTTTTTCGATCAGTTTTCCCTCTTCGATACGAATCCGGAACAATACTTGTGCTCGTAGACTACCTACAAGAAGGTCATTCTGCCAATTTGGAAACTGATCGCCGTTGTGAAAGGTGAAATTTGATAGCGAAGGCGCGGGTGTGAAATCAACGACGGGAGGAATCGTTTCAGAAAATTCGAAGTCCAGCCCTAGCTCCTTGCCAATGCTAATGTACTCGGCGTTGTAGTCGAGCCCTTCAGTGTATAGCGGCCAACCATAGTTTCCACCACGTTGAATCAGATTGATTTCATCGCCTCCTCGCGGACCCATCTCAGTTGCCCAAATTTCACCTGTGCGTGGGTCCGTGGATAATCCTTGCGCGGTGCGGTGACCGTAGGTCCAAACTGTCTTTCGAGTGGATGTCGGATCACTAAGCTGTTTTCCCCGCCAGAATGGATTATCTTCTGGCACAGAACCGTTATTTTTGAACCGATGAATCTTGCCGTAAGGCGTATCCATAACATGGAGATTGTCGTAGGTACTCTTGCCGCCGACTGTGACATAGCCAAATCCCTGATGATCAAAAGCGAGCCTACCTGATGCCACTGCATCGGGCACCAATGTGTATTTGTTTTTATCAACCGACCAGATGACTTCAGAGTCTATCCAACGATTGCCTGCCAATCTTCCTCTGATAACACGCACCATAGAAATCGGCCAGGGTGAACCGCAGTCGAGCTGGCATCGGTCGCTGTGAGACAAATAAATCCATCCATTGTTGGCGTAATCGGGATGAAGTTCCACATCCAGCATGGACCCAAGCACCGCGAAACTTCCACCAACTTGTAAGATCTCTGGCCACACCTGGGGTGTCCCATTGACCAGCGCCCCCTGCTTACCCGAAGTATCGATCACTGACAAACCACGGACCTTTTCTACCAGTAGAATTCGTCCATCAGGTAACGGCTCAATCGAGTAGGGACCTTTGCCAACTTCAGTGATCAGTTCGACCTTGAAATCATGATGCAAAGATTCAACGACGTGTTCCGGAATTGTATGAGCATGGGAGTTAGTAATGCTGGGCAGCTCCTGTCGCTGCTCTATCACATAAAGTGCCAGCGCTTTGACCATCGGCTCTGGAAACTGTGCTGACTTAATCAGATCAGAATGCTGAACAAGTATGCGCTTGGTTAGTTCATCAGCAGAATCGTCAGTATGAGATTGTGTCAGGAGACCAGATCCGCCTTCACTAGCAGTATGGCAAGATGCACAATGATCGAGAAAAGTAACTCTGGATGGCTCTCGCTCATGGCGTGTCTCCATGTACCAGAAGACGCCGAACACGACCACGGCGCCTAGGCTCAACAACCCCAGCGCGATCTTAACTGCCTTGAGCATACTTGTCTTTTCGCACTCGTTAGACCATCAACCGCACATTGCGATTCAGGGTTGTTTATGGATTATTTTGTTCGCAATTACGGTGGTGACATGTTGCATGGTGTATCTCGTCTGCCCTTACGGGGCCACTGGACTTAGTCAACTAAGAAAATGCAATTTGACAGAACACTAGTCAATTTTATTGCGCGTATCTAGCAATGCCTCAATCTTTCTCTTTAATGCTTCTATTTCCAGCTGTTGTATCTGATGTTGCTGTTGAATCGCTGTTTGATCAGCTTCTTCTCTGAGATATTCGGTTAGACCGACCGGAGCTAGAACCAGAAAAATAAAGAATGATGCCGCTTCAGCAAAGTGCCAAGAGGTCGCATTGGTTCTGTCAAACCTTGCCCGGCCGTTTATGAGCGAGCAGTAATAAAATAAAATATGCACAAAGGTGCCTAAAAATAACAGCCTTGCGATGATAAAAATATTGATTTTCGAGGTTTCAAAATTTGCCCCATCGGCAAACCAGAAAAGAATTCCAAGGCCAACAGAGACCAGCGTTGCAGCCACATTGGCATCAACTAAAACCGCAAAGACATCCCGTTTGGCCAAGAAGATAGCGAGACAACTCCAGCTTATAAAAAATGTAATATGAAACCCGTAGGTCCATATTGCCTCAGACAATAGGCCTAATGGAAAGCGATTAACATAGGCATGGGCGATCACCAGACTGATAAAAACCACGATTACTCGCAAAATCTCAGCAACCGAGAGTTTAAAGTCGATCGTTTCCTTAAACGACTCATTCCTGAGGCAGAAGGCAAGACCTGTTAATCCAGCGCCATAAACCATAGGAAATAGAATATAGGTTACAGACTGATAGGTACCGCCAACAGACTCAAACTCTGCGATAAGGCTAAGTAGCCCTATACAGGTGCCACAGATGCCGACAATCAGTGCAACATCCAACAGCACCTTTGAGGCGACCTGGGTAAATAAAACCATGTGTTTAGTCTGGTCAAACTGTGCTTTGTTGGATTTGAAAACCAAAACAATGGTTGGCAGGCAGGCGCCAATCACCAAGAAAATCAGTAGGAATTGTGACCAGGTAAAAAGATAATCGGGATAATTGAACTTCATCGCATTTCGGGGTTATTTTCTAGTCAATGACATATCGCTTTACAGGACGTTCAAGTAGGTTCCGAGTGATTGGGGAACTTTCCAGATGCGTTGAGGTAAACAGAATAGACAAAATTTTCTGAACTGCAATAGGCTGTGCCTATCTCAACCGCGCGCTCATCGATATTTATACTGCTGCCTTCAATCATTATAGGATTTCCGCGATGGCTAGACATTACCCGATGCCCTATGCGCGACGGCACCACGCGGGTTATTGCCGTCATCATTGACCAAAACATAACCCAGATGATCCTACCCCAGAAGAACCTAACTCATATCGAAGCTTAATCACCACCGAGTAATCCTGTGACAGCTATCCAATCCTGAATCGCGACCGAATTAACAGGCTAAAATTGCCCTGCGTCGCTTAAAAAACTTCTCAGCGATTAACACTGCAGTCTGCAAGCCAGCAGGTTAGCATCTTGGCAGTCATTGACCCCAAA
>CAJXBG010000156.1 GCA_913050215.1 uncultured Gammaproteobacteria bacterium | reverse complement strand
CAAACTCAGGGAAAGGAATTAGTTTTCGTAGAAAATACACCTTTTACTAAGCATCAGTGGCTTACCACTAGTACTCAAGTTAGAACAGTTGAAATAAATGGCGTGGCAACGAATCACCAGTTAACCACATTGAGAGATCGACGGGGAACTGAACGCTACATGGTAAGTTGGTACTTTATCGGAGGCAGAGTTACCACCAGCGAACGAGAGGCTAAACTCTTTGAGTTTTTCGGCTGGCTAGCCGGTGATGCATCAGCTCATTTCTTTGCATTCGTACTAGATAAAAAAGAGAGGAATGTATCTGATTCGGAGTTTCCCGTAAACCTGCTTAACCTGTCCAGCGAAATGCAGTCGATGATGCTCAAGAGCAACAAGCGATGAAAAGCGCTCGTCCTGATTTTTTAGAAAAGTGTTTTGACCCCTACGACCCTTGGATGAGCCCTCGCGCAATTAGAGTTCGGCAAGCGTTTTATCAGGGAAGGCTGTCGGCAAAAATCAGCGCAGCACTCATCGTTTTAATAGACTGGCTTGCCCCAAAGTTTCTCCGCAAGGTAATGAAGATTGAGCAAAGAAGCTACCCCATCACTGTCGCTCAAAAAATACTCGCAGCAGATTCAATCGAACAACCACAACTCGCGCTAGAACAGTTGATGAGCGTCGCTGTTCCGGATAGTTCAAAGTATGGAGCTGCATGGGGCTTGGGCTTTCCGTGGATGTCTAAAAATGGGCTCTATAACTCAGACATTCCCTTCATCACCCACACGCCTTACGCCATGGAGGCACTCTGTCGATTGATGACCTTTGAAACGTGCCACGAGGATGCACAAAAACACTTTTCACGCACTTGGCAATTTCTGCAAAGCCTATTTGTTTTACATGAAGACAGTGAGACGCTCGCCTTATCTTATGCGCCGACGAATGAACCTCGTATCGTGATAAACGCAAACTCCTACGCTTGTTTTGCCTACTGTCTACACGCGGACCAAGACGTTTCAAGGAGCAGTCAGGCACGAGAACGGGCGCTCAGAATTGCCAGATACGTAGTACAACAGCAACAGACCAATGGCGCCTGGCACTATTACGCTGACGACCTTCCTGGAAATTTCATCGACTGTTTTCACAGTTGTTTTGTTATCAAAAATTTAATCAAAGCATCCAAGTTAGACGATGATGTTCGTGCTCTAGTTGCCGAGTCTATTCAACGAGGCAAACAGTATATCGACGAAAACTTTTTTGATGAAACAAAAGGGCTTGTTAAGAGATTTACCGCGCGAGATATCAAGGACCCATTCGTTTGGGATCTTTACGATCAGGCTGAATACCTTGGCGTTTTGATAGAGTTGTCGGAACTCGATAGGGCCGAAAAATTATGCAAGGCAGCTAGAGCCAGCTTCGTCCGCAATGGCGACTGGTACAGCAAGATAGACATTTTAGGGTTTCGATGGGGAGAAAACTTTTCTCGTTGGGGCATCACACCTTTTCATTTTAGTGAAAACAAACTAAAAAAAATCAGGCAAAGCAAAGCGTAAATGTGCGGCATATTTGGATCGACTCGCAAACTAGATAATCAGGCGCTAACCAGCGTCATGGATTTGTTGGACCATCGTGGGCCCGACTCACAAGGACATGAACTTTTAGCATCTTCTGCATCCGAGCACCCTATCATTTTTGCTCACACACGGTTAGCGATTCAGGACCTATCAGCATCAGGTCATCAACCCATGACATCCAATAATAGACGCTGGTGGATTACATTTAACGGTGAGATTTATAACCACTTTGAGCTTCGGTCAAAACTTACGAACAATTTTCGTGGCTCCTCGGACACTGAGACCTTGCTAGAATACATTGCCACCTTCGGAATCGAGAAAACACTTTCTGAAATCAATGGCATGTACGCGTTAGCAGTGTTTGATGCGCAAGAAAACATGATTTATCTTGCCCGAGACCCCTTTGGCATCAAACCTGTCTATTTCTGCCTTGAACAAGATGAGCTCACATTTTCTTCTGAAGTTAAACCGATTTTCGCAAGTGGCCTTCATCGCCTACAATCTCTCAACCAAAATGCGCTAGGTGATTTTCTTCATCTAAGATATGTGCCTTCTCCGAATACCTTACTGAAGGGAATCAATCGATTACGACCCGGGCATCTACTCTCATATGATTTAACTAACAAGCAGAGCATCCAACGTCCCTTCGTTAAATCTTCATTTAGCAAATTTTCGGGCACATTCTCTGAGGCTGTCGATGCATATCGTAACGAGCTCTCCAATGCTGTTCAACAACAACTGATTTCTGACGTACCGGTAGGAGTTCTTCTGTCTGCCGGTATTGATTCCGCGGTTATTGCAGCGCTTGCTAGAGAACATTCGAGTGACATAACAAGCCATACCGTTGGTTTTGGTTCTCAACACCAAGAGTGTGAGATCAGTGATGCCGCTGAAACAGCAAATATTTTAGGCATCCGACATGAAGCAACCACTGTTGATCCTACTACGCTAATAGACTCACTCGCAGACATTGTAAATTCGGTTGAGGAACCTTTGGGCACGACCTCAATTATGCCTATGTGGTATTTGACCCAACTCGCGAAAAAAAGCGCCACCGTTGTTTTATCTGGCCAGGGTAACGACGAGCCATGGGGAGGATATCGCAGGTATCAAATTGAACTTCTCCTGCAACAGCTTCCTTTTCTAAAATCGAGCATTTTTAAAAAAGCCGACAAACTATCAGCGTTATTCAAGAGCGATCCAATTAAAAGAGGATTGCGGTGTTTGGGTTACAAAGATGATGCCAACCGCTTTGGGAACGCATATGCGCTATTCACTCCCGGAGAATTAGAATTGCTCGGCGTCGGCAATGAACAACCAAATACCTCCATTGATTATTGGCTTAATCTACTCGCAAATAGTGAAACCATTGAGCCGACTGAGCGAATGATGCGAATTGATTCAAGGATGAACCTGGCTGATGACCTGCTGCTTTATAGCGATAAGGTTGCGATGAGGTATGCGTTGGAAGTACGTGTGCCGATGCTGGATCCCAACGTGGTGCAACTGGTAGAGAGTTTTCCACTAGATTTTAAGACGAACCTGCGTAGAACGAAACTGGTGCACAGAGCCATGTCACGAAATTTTTTGCCAAAAGCAATTATAGAACGCCCAAAAAAAGGCTTTCAGGTTCCATTTGGGCAGTGGTGCAAAACAACCTGGCGAGACTATATGGAAGCGAACTTGTTGAGCCCTAATCTCAAAATAAACAGCAGCCTTAACAGCGACGGCATCAAAATGATATGGCACCAACATCTAACCGGCAGCTTCGACTACTCTAGACAGCTATTTGCGCTACTAACCTTAAGTCTCTGGATGGAAACCTATCTGTCATCACACAAACACACTGAACTCGCATGAATGATCTCGTGCTCTAAA
Organism: uncultured Gammaproteobacteria bacterium; assembly: GCA_913050215.1. Taxonomy (GTDB): domain Bacteria; phylum Pseudomonadota; class Gammaproteobacteria; order Pseudomonadales; family Azotimanducaceae; genus UBA4582. The sequence goes on along the minus strand of CAJXBG010000156.1, from coordinate 4,774 downwards.
TCAATCTGAGGAAATACCGCTAACAACGCCGTTATTTCGACTACACAAAATTGAAGAATAATTCATGAAAATAAACAAAGCATCCGTTATTGGCCTAGGTTACATCGGTTTACCAACCGCGGCCGCATTGGCGACTCAAAAAATTTCGGTCCTTGGTATCGATGTTAATAAATCCGCGGTGGACACTATTAACCAAGGAAAAATTCATATCGTTGAACCTGAGCTAGATGTCGCTGTCCAGGCTGCTGTGACACGTGGATACTTGCAAGCAAGCTTAACACCTGAACCTGCCGATGCATTTCTCATCGCAGTACCCACGCCGTTTATAGATGATCATGAACCGGATTTAAGCTATATCGAAAAGGCAGCGAGGTCTATCGCCCCAGTATTAAAGAAAGGTGACCTTGTTATTCTTGAATCTACGTCTCCTGTTGGCACGACGGATAAATTATCACACTGGCTTGAAGCAGAGCGGTCCGATTTAACTTTTCCGCATAGCAGAGGTGAGTCGTCAGATATTCGTATTGCGCACTGTCCAGAACGCGTATTACCAGGGCAGGTCATGTATGAGCTAGTGCACAATGACAGAGTTATCGGCGGGATCACCCCTCGTTGTACAGAGGCAGCAAGGGGGCTTTATGAAAAATTCGTACGTGGTGAATGCGTTGAAACTGACGCAAAAACAGCAGAAATGTGCAAGCTGACTGAGAACGCGGCTCGCGACGTGAGCATCGCATTCGCAAACGAGCTATCAGTAATTTGCGACAGAACTGGTATTGATGTTTGGGAACTCATACAACTGGCTAACCGTCATCCACGTATTAATATACTTCAGCCTGGGCCTGGCGTTGGTGGCCACTGTATCGCTGTAGACCCCTGGTTCATCATTAGCCAGTCGCGTGACGCAACCCCTTTGATGCAGGCTGCCCGCAATATAAACGACAACAAGCCCGAATGGGTAATTCAGAAAGTTAATGATTCAGTACAGCAAATACTTAAGGATGCACCTGACAAGACAATTTCCGATATCACCATCGCCTGCTTTGGCTTAGCATTTAAAGCAGATATTGATGACCTACGAGAAAGCCCCGCAATGAGGATTGCTGAATCGTTGGCAGCGAGTCATCCGGGCGCGGTGTTAGGTATCGAGCCGAATATTTCTGAACTTCCAGACAGCGTCGCTACTTCCGCCCTGACATTCGAGTCTACCGAACAGGCCTTACTTACTGCAGACGTTTATTTGTTGCTCGTTGATCATCGACAGTTTAGACGTTTCAACCCCTCAAGAGCAGGTAAAGTTGTTGTCGACACGCGAGGTATTTGGGCACTCTGAATAACAGTAAATTTGTCGCTCTCAACTTGTATAGGCAGCTATCCCTTGAAATATCATCTTATATTCACGCTTGATTATGAACTATTCGGCAATGGTTCTGGTTGTATCGACAAATGTCTTATTGACCCCACAGCAAAGTGCCAGAGTTTGCTTGAACAAGCCGGTGCGCCGCTCACGGTGTTTGTTGAAGCACTTGAGCTGGCAAACTTCGCTGCATTAAAAAATGAGCCAATCAGGTCTCAAAACCAAGGTATCGCAGCACAACTTAGACTGCTGCATGAAAACGGGCACAAACTGGAACTTCACCTCCATCCTCAATGGATGAGCGCACAGAAAAAAGATACGGGATGGCAATTGGACTACGAAAAGTGGCGAATCGGAGACCTGTCGGACACTGAAATAACCGATTGTGTTAACGGAGGTCTTTCTTTCTTTTCAGAATTTAAAATCCAGCGAAACATGAACTCCCCGGTTTTTCGCGCCGGCGGATGGGCCATGCAGCCTAGCGGTAAAGTACTCAAGGAACTATATAAAGCGGGTATTCGAATTGACTCAACCGTTGCTCCTGGTGCCTATAACCCATCAAAGGGGGATTGGTTCGATTTTCGCCGCACTCCTAACCTGCCTTTTTGGCGCATATCAGACAATATTTGTCAGCAAAACGAGCAAGGAGGGATGTTAGAGGTACCGATCGCAACCGAGAACATTGGTCGCAGAACCCATTTACAAGCATTGAAGGAACACAGGTCCGGCGAAGAATTTCCTCTAGGTTGTTTCGGTAGCTACGCCGGACCTAACAGTAAATTGCAGGCGATTAAAGGTAAATTTGCAAAATTGGTAAACGTCGGCACCGCGATGCTCGATTTTTCGACATTGCCTTCATGGGCACTAATCGATCTCACTGAACGATATATGTCACGTTTCGCCGGATTTGAAGACACCATTCCGATTGTCGCTATCGGCCACAACAAAAACTTTTCCCGACAGTCAGAGGAAAACCTTACAGATTATCTGAATTGGGCCAACAGCTGCCCAGATCTGACTTACTCAACTTATGAAACATGGTTAAAAACAACAACCATTAATATTTGATGAGTCGGGTCAATTTCTTTGCTTTACCAACATGCATCAGAGCCGGTTGTAAGTAGCGGCTTACAAAATCGATTACAGTTCTCGCGCAGGTTCTGTTAAAAGTCACCTTGTAGGCATGTGTTGAATCAGGACCGGTCCAATCTAGTAGGAACACGATATTTTTTAACATACGGACTATCTAAATATAATGATATCGTTATGATACCATTTAGAAAACCTATGGTTTTATGATCGAACAGAAATCACAAAATAATAAGACAAAATAAAAGGTGAAAATATGAGATATACAGGTCGTGGATCAATCGTTAGCGCATTGGCTATCATATCGGTAATACTTAGCGGTTGTGGCGGCGTTAACAATGAAGAGTCGCCGCCTGGGTTAACCACTGTAACTGGCTCTGGACTACTGGGTATTATATCTGGCGGAATTGTCACCGCGCTCGAACCCGACGATAGAGCAGTATTGGCTGAAAGTGTAACGCAGGTAGACGGCACCTTTGATCTGGACATCTCGCTTTCGCATGAAGGCCCGGTCCTAATAGAAATTACGCCGGCAAACGATGGGAGCAGCACCTTCCTCTGCGATTTTCCTGGGGGCTGTCCAGATCCTGACAACCCGGGTGTCTTGATTTCATTTGGTAGTAACGTTCCCTTTGACTTAACCCTTTCAGCAGCAACCACAGATTCTATTAGAGCTAACGAAGTCAGTGTTAATCCCATAACGACTGCAGTTGTCGCTAGAGCGGTAGAGTTGGGTGGCATTACCGACGTGAACCTTCGTCAGGCAAATAGCGAAATGTCTGAACAATTGTCGCTACTCCTTGGTGAGGACTTTCCAACAGACATCAGCGCTGTACCCAACATAAACTTGGTTGCGCCACAAGCAATCACTTATCACTCTTTCGTTAACGCCGGGATACTTCTCGCTTCTCTTAACAGCGGGCTCATTGCTCTAATCAACGATAATGAAACGCTTGAAGACGTTATTCTTGATCTTGCTAATGGTTTTGCACCGGATGGAAAACTCGGTGCTAGCTCAGACTTTAATAGCGGTGAACTGGGCTCAAACGAGTTACTATTTGCAGCGGAGCAAACAATCTCTGGTGCGATAAAAACACAGTCTGCAATTGTGCAAACTCTAGAAGAGATAGTGCCGTTGCTGAATCTCTCTGAAACTACCACAACGCTAAAGATCAAGAGAAATGAGATAGCCGCGATTCCGCCCACTATCTCAGGCGCACCCGAAGCTATAGCACTTGAAGACGCATCGTACTCGTTCACGCCAATAGTCACAGACGAGGACGACTCCTCTTTTTCATTTAGTGTCACAGACCTGCCCACTTGGGCTTCCTTTAACAATTTAGATGGCACTATTAGCGGCGTCCCTGTCAATGCAAACGCAGGCGATACCAATCAGACCAGCATTTCAGTGTCCGATGGTTTTTCAACCACAACGCTGGGACCGTTCACAATCACTGTCGAAAATACTAACGACGCTCCAATCATTGCGGGCACACCACTAACCAATATTGCTGAAAACGCCAATTATCGATTCACACCTTCGGCATCTGATGAAGATGTCGGGAGTGCTTTAGGCTACTCCATTTCGCCAGCAGCGCTGCCAGATTGGTTAAACTTTAACGCCCAAACTGGCGAACTGTCTGGCACGCCTCAGGATGCAGATGTTGGTAGCATCCCGAATATCATCATCAGTGTTAGCGATGGGGAGATCGATACTAGCCTCGCCCCTTTCTCAATTACCGTGACGAACATTCCCCCTACAATCAGCGGCGTGCCAAACGCCGCGCTGGAAGATAGCAATTTTTCTTTTACGCCAATCTCAGCCGGCGGCAACAACTTCTCGGTGACCAACCTTCCCGTTTGGGCAACGTTCGACTCAAATGTAGGTAGAATTTCCGGCACTCCGGTAAATGCCAACGTGGGCGTCTATTCGAACATAGATATCAGTCTTAGCGATCTGCATGAAACTGTCGTACTCAGCGATCTTTCTATAGAAGTGGTTAACACAAATGACGCGCCTCAAATTACTGGCACACCACCCACCAGCGTCAAGGAAGATGCAGTCTATTCGTTTACTCCTGTAGCGACTGATGTCGACGTGGGAGATACACTCACATACAAAATTGTTTCAAAGCCTGAGTGGGCAACATTTAGCATGTCCACTGGCACTCTAACCGGGACACCTGATAATGACGATGTGGCTGTTTATTCCGACATTGTTGTCAGCGTCGTTGATGCAGCAAATGATTTTGCACAATTAGAAGCGTTTTCTGTTGAGGTCACCAATACCAACGACGCACCCACTATCGCCGGTGTTCCCGCAACGGA
>CAJXBG010000155.1 GCA_913050215.1 uncultured Gammaproteobacteria bacterium | reverse complement strand
GTATGATAAAACACTCTCCATTCAGGTACTTTAAAACGAGCCCTGAGATCATCCGCTTGGCTGTGATGTTGTAGGTTCGTTTTCCGCTCGCACTCCGTAATGTGGAGGATCTACTGCACGAACGAGGTGTTCGTGCTGGCATTACCCTATTTGCCATTGTCGCCAAATATAACGCGCGCATAAGTCGCCCTCGTTTATGCTGCGCTCCTGTTTTAGGCAATGCTCAGCCCAGTCGAATGCTGCCCAGCCTCGAGTTGCCGCTGCTAAATGCTCGCAACTGGCCATTGTCTGCATTTCAATTGCCACTTCGCATGGCGTAGGCCAAGGAGTGTAGTTTGCGTACTTTGTGTACTTTCTAAAAAAACTAGGAGATAAATTAAGACCAATATCTCTATTATTTGAGGTTTCAGAAGAACCTACACAAAGTACACTTTGTACATCCGGCGCACTCATCGCAGGTTCACATTCATGAAGAAGTAGCCCTGACTGCGCCGTGATGATTTTGCTATGTCAGCAGCCTCAACACGGTTAGCAAACTGTTTGCGGCCCAGCTGACCGCGCAAACCAGTAGAGGCAAACCAGTTGCGATAATCGTCATACATAGCCTGCACGGATACGCTGGTACCGGGGGCTTTATACACGCGCTCTGCAATATATTGCATGATGTGATTGTTGTCTGAACGCCATGTATCTTTTGCGGCAGCACAGATTGGAGGCTCGGTGAAATTGCCGTTTTGATCAATGAGCCGCCCGAGTGCGTCGAGTGCGCGTGACGTGATTGCATCCAGCTCCCCCGTCAATTTGGTGATTAGGAGGGGGTCTGCTGCATTTCCAAGGAACTGCCGTTGCAGTGGAATAATGCTCACGCGGCGGAACAACCCGTCAGAATAATCGCTTATACGCGGCAGGGTGGTCCATTACCTCTGCCGAAAACCCTTTTTGTCACGTCTCAAATCGAAGATGACGTATCACGGGATGATGCCGTGAAATCTCGGATCACACCGCATGAAAGAAGAGACATATCCGTTGCAGATTATACTGCTCAAAAGGCATTGCAGTCACAACTATTAGGTCGTGTTCGAGCAGCTAAGAAGAAATTAGCCAGAAATTAACGAAAAAGCGCAAAAGCTTGTACCCTTCTCCGGATCTAACGCTTTTTTGCTCTCCTACAAAAAAGAATAGATAAGCGGTGTTGGGAGATTCAAGTCGAGACTGAAAGAGTGCTAAAAAGGGGCCGTGACTCAGTCTTTTTCATTAAGACGCTACTTCCTGCTTTGAGAATATCTCCTGCGTTGACCTTTCAATGGACACTAGATGATTGGTCATTTCTTGCCTAGCACGATCAGGATCGCCGTCACAGATTGCTTCGGCAATTAGCATGTGCTCCTTTACGCTTTGTTTGACGGTAGCCACATCTTCCGATGCTTCACGCCGGATTTCTAAACCTAGGTTGTACAATCCGTCGTTTAACCGGGACAACATTTCGTTTCCCGCGAGCTTGGAAATCTTTTCGTGAAACTCTTTGTCGGCAATCCGAAACGAAACTGAGTCCTTGAATTGTTTTTGTGAGCTTGCCAACTCAGAAAGCTCAGCTTTTCCTTTGCTGTCTTGGCTGCTAGCCGCCCGTCCTGCAGCTTCGGTCTCGAGCAACTGGCGACAGTCGAACATATCTCCAATATTTTGCTTTGAGATGCTTAAATAGAAATCAAGTGGTCCGAGAAGACGCTGGGCATTTAAATCCGTTACCATCGCCCCTCCGCCATGCCGAGATTCGACAACTCCAAGAATGTTTAGTGCGCTTAGCGCCTCGCGAATCGGAGGGCGACTAACGCCAAATATACCCATCAAGTCACGCTCGGATGGCAGTTTGTCACCTGACTGCAAATTACCTGATCGGATCAAGCCCAAGATGCGGTGGAGCACCTTTTCTGCCAGTCCTTCGCGGCGAACTGGTTCTTGCCTAACTTGTGAAAATGCATCGTCTGTCATCTAAAACCTCCATAGAAATAGGACTATACGAAATTTTCGGTAGACAGGTCAATCATAATGGTGGTAAGACCAAATTGGTAATACCACTAAACCAAATCCAAGGGAGGACACTATGAAAATTATTAACACACTTACCGGCGCGATTACAGGACTTGCTATTTTTGCAGGTGCCGCCTCGGCCGAAGAAGTATGGCGCATCCAAAGCCATCTGCCCGCAGGACATGCTGTCTATCAAAATGAGGTGGACTGGGTCACAGAAGTAAACGCAATGCTCGGCGGACGCCTGACGCTTGAACTTATGCCTGGAGGCGCGGTTGTCCCTCCAAATGAAACTATTGATGCCGTTGGCGCTGGCATTGTTGACGGAGACATTACATCGCCTGCGTACTTTGCCGGTCGCGATCCAGCCTTTGCGATGCTAGCAGACCTCGTTGGTGGCTATGAAAACTGGACACAAGCTCTGGCATGGTGTGAGCTTGGCGGCGGCAAGGAGTTGCTGCAGGAAATCTATAAAGGTTATAATGCGCATTTGGCTGGCTGTGCCAATGCTGGGATCGAATCGGTCGCCTCTACTAAGCCGATCCGGACAATTGCGGATTTCGAAGGTGTGAAAATTCGATCCCCACAGGGCCTGGCGTCTTCGATCTTCTCTGAGATGGGTGCCTCTCCAGTGAACATGGGGATGGCTGATATCTTCCTGGCCTTGGAGAAAGGTGTTGTAGATGCGGCAGACATCTCAAGCTATGCAATGAACAGCAAGGGCGGCTTCCATGAAGTGGCTAAATTCCCGCTTCTGGACTTTCACTCTTTGCCGGTTCTGTCGGTTTCGTTCAATTTGGACAAGTACAATGCGCAGCCGGACGATATCAAAGCTATCCTAAACATGGCTGTGCGTGATTTGGCGACGCAAATTAACCTCAAGGACATGGTTAACCGAGGTGAGGCTATGGCAACTGATGCTGCAAATGGTGTTGAAGTTGTGATCTGGAGTGCTGAAGACCGTCAGGCCATGCGCGATATCGCTCGTCAGGTCTGGGAAGATGCAGCGGCCAAGTCCGATCTCTCCCGTCGGGCTTATGATAGCCAAACGTCCTTTCTAAGAACTATCGGACTGATTGAGTAATATATGCGCTGTGCGGGCGGCGATGAATTGTCGTCCGCACATTTTTCGAAAGGGGGCGGTGAATGCGTTTTATTGATGCCATATCCGAATGGTCAGGACGAATTGTCTCTTGGCTCTTTCTAAGTACGGTTTTTGCCGTTTTTTACGAGGTGATAGGAAGATATTTCTTCAACGCACCAACAATCTGGGGATTCGAGGTTTCGCTATATGGAAGTGCAGCAGCAATTATTGTTGCTGGCGCGTATTGCACTAAACATCGTTCCCACATTGCCATTACAAGCTTGCATGAGATTCTACCAGCCCGCGCTCGTCTTGGGCTTGAATTATTCAATTTGATTTTTGCAGCTGTTCTTTGTGGAGCGATGGCGTGGGCTACCGCCGAATGGGGCTGGAAAGCTCTGGTTGGTTGGCAGCGTACCGGATCGGCATGGAATCCTCCAGCGCCTGGATTGGTCAAGCCGCTTATCCCATTGGCGTTCGCCATGATGTTTCTTCAGAACTTGGTGAATATCGTGCGCGTTTGGAGAGGGCAAACCGAGTCTGCCTCTAAATCTGATACCGGAGGCTATGAATAATCGTGGAAATATCTGTCGAATACGCCACTCTGGGAATGCTGGGAGCGCTCTTGTTCCTTATGTTACTGGGACAATCACTGGCGTTCATTACTTTATCTATCGCTGTTGTCGGGGCGCTGGTCTTCATCGGTCCCAGTTCGCTGCCACTCCTAGCAAGTCGCATCTATGCCTTTGTTACAGAGCCGGCGCTAATCGCCGTGCCGATCTTCGTTTTGATGGCTACTGTTCTGGAACGATCGGGAGTCGCCAAAGATCTTTATGATGCAATGTATGTATGGGCTGGAGCGCTTCGGGGCGGTGTAGCCATGCAAACCATGCTGGTCGCCGTTGTTCTGGCTGCGATCACTGGGATCGTGGGTGGCGAAGTTGTCATGCTTGGTCTTGTCGCACTGCCGCAATTGCTCCGTTTGGGGTACAATAAGCACCTGGCATTAGGCACATTGGCCTCTGGTGGTGCCCTTGGGACGATGATTCCACCTTCAATCGTGCTCATTCTCTATGGTCTGACCGCGGGTGTCTCGACCGGGCAGCTGTTTATTGCTGCTGTTATCCCAGGCCTTCTTCTCGCCAGTCTCTATATTCTTTACATTTTCGTGTTGTGCCAATTGAACCCAGATGCGGGACCAGGCTTGCCTAAGGACGAATGTCTGCCTTTCCGTGAGCGTTTGAAATACCTGAAAAAAATGGCGGCTCCCGTTTTGATTGCTGTTTGGATCCTTGGTAGTATCTATGGTGGCATTGCTTCGGTCACAGAATCTGCAGGTGTCGGCTGTGTTGCCGCTCTGGCTGTAGCGTTTTTTCGCGGAAAACTTAACTTCAGCGTCATGCAGCAAGCATTAGCTACCACTATGGACACGTGTGGGCGCTTGTTCTGGTTGAGCTTCGGAGCTGCGGCTCTGATAGGCGTATTCAATATCATTGGTGGCTCGAAATACTTGACAGGACTAATGGCTGGATTGCCATTGGGACCACTCGGAATCTTGTTGGTGATGATGGCGATCTTAGTGGTGCTGGGCATGTTTATGGACTGGATCGGTATTCTAATTCTGACGATGCCGATTTTTGTCCCCATCGTTATTTCGCTCGGTTTCGACCCGGTTTGGTTTGGAATTCTGTTCTGCTTGAACATGCAAATGTCATTTATCTCGCCACCATTTGGTCCAGCATGTTTCTATCTCAAAAGCGTAGCGCCACCTGAAATCAGTCTTGGTGATATTTTCCGAGGTGTCCTACCGTTTATGTTTATTCAGATGATCGCTCTGGGATTGCTGATTGCGTTTCCGCAGCTCGCAACGTGGCTGCCATCCGTGCTGTCTCACTAACTTGAAAGTAAGAAACTATGAACAATCCGATTATCAAAGATATTCGTGTTTCGCTCGTCAGCGGTAAAGGAGATGGAGGAGACTACCATTCTCAAAAAGAAGGCCACTGGATTGTAGACTCTGACATCTCCAACCCGATGTCTGGATATGAAAACTATCGAGCGTCCCGCACGAGTTGGGGAATAGGAGTTCTTGGATCCATCCTAGTCGAGGTCGAGGATGATCGTGGGAACATCGGTGTTTCGACGGGTTTTGGTGGAGAACCGGCAGGCTTTCTCATTGAAAAGCACTTTGCGCGATTCATTCGTGGCGCGGACCCACGCAACACCAATATGCTATGGGATCAAATGTTTCGGGCGTCGATGTTCTATGGCCGAAAAGGATTGCCACTAGCAGCGATCAGTGTGGTGGATTTGGCAATTTGGGATCTATTGGGCAAGATTCGACAAGAGCCTGTTTGGGCAATGATCGGTGGCAAAACCAGGGAGACACTCGAGTTCTACTGTACCGGTCCAAGGCCCGATATAGCGAAAAAGAAAGGGTTCATTGGCGGCAAAGTTCCGTTGCCATTCGGACCTTCAGCCGGAGCCGCAGGGCTGCAGAAAAATGTAGAGTATTTAACTCGCCATCGAGCGGAAGTAGGTGACGAATTCCCACTACGCGTCGACTGCTACATGTCCCTGAACGTTCCCTATGCAATTGAGTTGGCCAAAGCCTGTTTGCACCTAAACATCGATTGGTGGGAGGAAGTTTTGCATCCCGACGATGTCGATGGCTTCAAATTGCTTAAGCAGGCGCATCCGCAGTTAAAGTGGACAACCGGAGAGCACGAGTATTCACGCTACGGATTCAGAAAACTCATTGAAAGCCGTTGTGTCGATATTTTGCAACCCGATGTTATGTGGTTGGGTGGCATGACCGAACTCTTGCGAGTGTCAGCAATGGCCGCGGCCTATGATCTTCCAGTGGTTCCACATGGCAGTGGTGCGTATTCGAGTCATTTTGTGATTTCGCAGCCGCACTCTCCATACTGCGAATTTATCTCGAATAGCCCAGATGGCACCGAGGTTTTACCATTATTTGGGACTTTATTCACTAACGAAGATGTTCCGACAAATGGGCGTATGAAAATGGGTGACGCTCCTGGCTTCGGTCTCGAACTCAACCCAAATATTGAACTGTCTAGCTACAAAGCCCAAGCGGCTTAGGGAGAAAAAATGGTTGAGAAACAGATAGCAGTCATCACTGGCGCGGCGCAGGGCATTGGATTTGCGGTGGCAAAAGTATTAATCGAGCGAGGCAATCAGGTCGTCAGTTGGGATATTGATGCTTCGAATGTAGATGCAATGGCAGAGTTGGGTGAAGCGGCATTTGCTGTGGAATGCAACATCACTGATTTATCGTCTGTCCAAGAGGCATATGCCACAACTTGTAAGAAGGTTGGCAAGCCAACAATACTCGTAAATAGTGCGGGAATTGCAGGACCTAATGCGCCACTTGACACTTACGATGTCGACACATGGCACAAAGTAATCGATATCAATTTACACGGTGCCTTTTATGTTAATCAGGTTTGTGCCGCTGGTATGAAAGACCAAGGTTACGGTCGGATCACGAATGTTGCATCAATTGCGGGTAAAGAAGGCAATCCCAACGCTTCAGCCTATTCAGCTTCAAAGGCTGCGGTCATCGGCATGACCAAGTCATTGGGTAAAGAGTTAGCTGGACTGGATATTTCGGTCAATTGTGTGACCCCAGCCGCAGCGCGCACGCGCATATTCGACCAGATGAGCCAGGAACACATCGATTACATGTTATCGAAAATCCCTCGCGGTAGATTCCTAGAAGTCGAAGAAGCCGCAAAAATGATCGCGTGGACTGTATCGCCGGAAAATTCTTTTACCACCGGCGCTGTTTTTGACCTTTCAGGCGGTCGAGCCACTTACTAAGACAGGATAAAAGATGAAACTAATGAGAGTTGGCCCGAAGGGCCAAGAAAAACCTGCTGCGCTGGCAGCGGATGGTTCCATACGAGATTTATCGGAAATTATTTCGGATATTTCCGGCGATGTGTTGAACGACGCCGGAATCGAAGAATTGCGCAAAATAGATTTGTTATCTTTGCCAGAACTGTCCGGAACAGAACGAATTGGCCCTTGTGTAGGTCAGGTTGGTAAATTCCTATGTATTGGCTTGAATTATGCGGATCACGCCGAAGAAAGTGGGCTCGCGATACCAGAAGAACCTGTGATGTTCATGAAGGCAACAAGCGCAATTGTTGGGCCCAATGATGATGTAATCATTCCCAAAGACGCCGAAAAAACGGATTGGGAAGTTGAGCTTGGAATCGTCATCGGCACTGAGGCAAGCTATGTAAGTCGTGAGACGGCTATGTCCCATGTGGCCGGGTACTGTGTCATCAACGACGTCTCGGAACGCGCCTTCCAAATTGAACGAGGTGGACAATGGGTCAAAGGCAAATCCTGTGACACATTTGGCCCTATGGGTCCTTGGATGGTCACACGCGATGAAGTCAAAAACCCCCAAGACTTGCGCCTTTGGTTGGAAGTAGATGGCCACAAGTATCAGGATGGAAACACAAGCACCATGATCTTCCCGGTGGATGAGATTGTTTCGTACGTTTCCCAATTTATGAGTCTGCAGCCCGGTGACGTGATTTCAACAGGAACCCCGCCCGGCGTCGGTTTGGGGCAGAAGCCAGATCCGATCTACCTGAAATCGGGCCAGGAAATGAAATTGGGAATCGAGGGTTTGGGCGAGCAATTACAGCGAACCATTTCCCACGAATGAGTGTGATGCCTGCACGAATTGGAAAGGCCAATACCAATAATGGCAGGAGTTAAGTGGGTCGGCATATTGGATTGTTGATTGGGCGAGAATGGTCTCGCCCAAGGATGCTGGGAAGTAACTGCTTTGATGCGAGATTCGGATGCGCCGAACTGCGTGGCAGATACTCGGGGGTGATTGCAACTAACGATGTAAGGTTTGACAACTCAAATTCTGTAGCGGCCTAGGACAAGGAAAATTCCAGCCGGCAACAAATAGCCGGACGAACAACTGATGAGGGAGTACAAATGACGGTACTGTCAGATTAAACTCGGTTGAAGCGGGCAGGGTGTATTTGTAACATCCGCAAATGATAAAACGCTCTCCATTTTTTTACTTTAAAACGAGTCGTGAGATCATCCGCTTGGCTGTGATGCTGTACGTTCGTTTTCCGCTCTCACTCCGTAACGTGGAAGATCT
>CAJXBG010000154.1 GCA_913050215.1 uncultured Gammaproteobacteria bacterium | reverse complement strand
TTAGTTCCCGCCGACGCCCGAGATATGCGTATGTGCGATGAGCCATTTTGATTTTTCTTTGACTAAAACCAGCGTGACCCAAGTGGGTGAGCTGAGGTTAGAAGGCTTTCCATGGGGATATACTTGCCACCAGCGTACAAAGCTGGCAACGGCCGTCTTGCCATAAATCGAAACCTCGGGATCTTCGATCATAGTGACAAATGTCGTCTTGCCGCCATTCAGAGACTCGCCAGCCTGACGGCCAGTGATTTGATTGGCCATATTTTTCGCCTCGTCAGTTTGACGCACCCCGCCAGAGATATAGACGCGATCTGATCGCATCAGTTTCGCTTGAGCCGCGAGGTCGTTTTCCAAGTCGCCATACTGTTGAATGACCTTCATGACATCACTGAGATCATCTGCCAAAGTGTTGCCGCTAAACAGCATGCCAGTCAAAACTAAAATTGCTGTGATATGTTTTAAATTCATAGTTCGCCTCCTAGGTGACCCATGACCTTAGCATTTGGATGTAAGACGGTCATGAATGGTTCGATTTTGGTCAGTGCGGCAAAGTTAATCCCGCTCGGTTTTAGAAGGTCTTCATTTCGACGCCCATATAGCTGAGGCGTATGCTGCTAGCCTGTCCTCTTCAGCTATTGTATGCAATGACTTGGGTGCGCTTGTTAATCAAGACGTGTGGTCTAGATTGGATCGCTGCTGCACGTTAAAGCGAGGATGGTTGGGGGCCTGGAAGAGGCCCCATGTGTGGTTGCCGACCGCCAAGCCCCCTGGCCTGCGGTCGCTTTTAGGATGTTTAATTCCGAACAGTATGCGACTTTGATAGGTCCCAGTGGCAGGACATAGGTGGGGGTTGATTGTTAAATGCCAATTGCGCCTCTCTAGCAGCGCCGGTTCTCACGGCATCGAACAGCCCCATCATGTCGGCATCATTGCCAGCGATCACTTGTAAGAAATCAAAATCAGGGTTGAGGCCAAAACCAGGGACCCAAATCGCCATGCCGTTGTTAACGCCCAGCGCCTTGTTCACGGATTGTATTCGGTCATTCGTTGAATAAGTCATAACGTCGCGCATATTAGCGCCATCATTTATCTGACAGATACCAACGATCAGTGTCTTTTGCATTGCGTCACTCGGCATCTGTGCTACCGGCATCGCAGTTGAGAACACTGGTTTTTTGCAGGTTGTCATGGCGGCAATTGCGGCAGGATTTTTCGCATTTTCTGGTTTTGTCCAAGCCTTGTTCGCTTTATGGTAGTCCGCCCAGGTGGGGAAGTAGTTGATCCATCTTAGTTCCGCTTCATGATAAGGCGGCGTCACAGCAATAGGTTCCCAAATAAAGGTATTGCCATTGATATCCTCAGTTTTTGCCCACGCGTTAAAATCCGAGCGTGCATAGGCTACGACATCTTGCAGGGTGCTGCCTTCGTTCATCGTACACTCATAAATTTCCACCACCATATTCTTAGTCATAAGATGGTGGTCTGCATAAGCCATCAAAGGCAGTGATAAGAGGGCGGTAACAAATAATCGAATCATGGGATGTATCCTGTAATTTGTGTGTGTCCGTCGACGGTAACTCGAGATGTCTGGCGCGTCTATGACAGTTCGGTTTTGGCAGGTTGGCCCTCGGCAGTATTAGGATGAGGGTGTGCTTTAGTCAATAAAGGCCGCCTCTCGTTTGCGTCAGGTTTGCAGGAAGCTCCGGGATAAGAAATGGATGAAAGCGAGCCACAAAAGGCCATAAGCAAGGGTGAACCCGAAATCAAACCCAAGGTATCCCAGCCCAATGCCAATGATGGGGGTCATAGCGAGAAAGTGGCCTCGGACCCAGCTGCTGGTGGTTGCGCTGATGGCGACGGCACTGACGAAAGTCAAAAACATCAGGGCTGAAAAAACATCAATGGCCCAGGGATATGTTTCGAACATCATGAAACCACCGACAATAAGACACAGCACGCCTGCGCTGGAATGAATGATGACATCCCAAGGCAGTTGTTTGGGTGATGATGGCAGGTTCTCATCGGTCATAATTTGCTCCATGTCGAAGGCAGTAGCGTATCTTCACGGTATCGTATTGAAGTCCAATCGCTCTTTGGTTGTTGGCCTTAAGGCTGTCAGCAGGTGGAATTGATCACAGCACTCGGTTCATCAACCACGCCGGTTTTACTACCCTTCCTTCGGTCGCATTCAATAGTTTTTTTCCTGCGCTCAACGATCTTAAGCTAGCACTGCTAGTGGTTGTCGGGCAGGTACCGTCGGCACGGTACTGGAGCGCCGCCCGCAGTCGTCCCTCTTGGGGATCGCCCAGAGCGCGCGTAAAATCATCTGAAACAAAACAACCGGTTACTGGGACACCCTCGGCATTGGGTATGTTGTCGGGTGAGAAGCCAGCGGCATAGTCTCCAAAGTTCTTATCGTTAACGCCTCTGAACTGAATTGAAAAGTAAGTTGTGCCGCAGTTGTCAAACGGATAAAAGCCATAAGGCTTTCCGCAAGTCGTGTCGCCAATCTGCACGACCTCGATATCAATACCCCGAAGGCCGTTGATAATTGATTCGCTGGCACTGCAGGTACCCGGGCCAGTCAATACAAAAACGCGTTGCAGACCCAGTGAAGGTAGGAGGATGTCCGTACTGACACTAAAGCCCTGACCGGTATTGTGAAATGTAATCGGATCCAGTGCGTTGCCCGTTACGGGGTCGAAGTTGGGATGCTGGTCGTTGAACTGCAAAAGTTCAAAGACACGGCCCAAGGCCTGATCTGGGCCGGCAATCATAAAGCCAAGCTCGTTCGCAATATCAAGAAAGCCACCGCCGTTGTAGCGCAAGTCGAGCACAAGGTCTGTGATGTTGCTAGATTGAAGTTGCTCAACCGCCGCAACAAGCTGTGCTTCCGCCGTAGCAATATGATCGTTGAAAGTCAGATAACCAACGTTGCCAGTGTCTGTTTCCAAGACTGAAACATTTTGCACTGGCGTTGTGGTGATCTGGGCAGAGGTCATTGTGATCTCCCGGATCGTGCCATCTATTTCTTCGATAACAAAATTGTGGGTTTCGTTGTCGCCGGGAAACAATCCTGCATTGAGTGTGTCGACGTCGCTGCCGTTGACTAGGTCTGCCCCGTCAACTTCCAGTATAGATGCGCCGCGTCGAAGATCGACAGCTGGGTTGCTGGCCGGTGTATCAGGCTCTGTGTATGCGACAACTATCTGCCTGGGCGGTGAGCTGGACAAAAAAGCAAATGAGGCCCCGTAGCCGCCACTGACGCCTGACTGTGACTGCTCTAGAAATTCATCGGTTGGAATTGTGAAGTGAAATCTGTCTTTTGGCGCGCCTGAAGGTGTTGTCGCGAAAGTTTTCATCTCGTCGAAGTAGTCTTCTGTTCCGAGACTGTTGGGGTCAACATCGGTGATTTCGGTATACCAAAGATACAACTCGTTGCTCCAAGACCGGATCCAGTTGTTTTCGTCAGCGGTAGAGCCCTGCACGTCTCGAAACGCCCGACCTCGAGAATCGACCCCACTGCGCGGGTTCTCGCACATTTGTTCAAAGTTTTGGTAGGGCTCAAACGTGCCAGAAGCAAACCCAACTTGAGGCGCTGGTGTGCTGGTTTGAGCTGCAGGTGTCGATGAACTTCCGCCTCCGCCGCCGCCGCAGGCCGTAAGAATTGCTGTCGAAATGAGAATGGCAGTACGGTTATTCAAGATTAAATCCTTTAGACAGGTTATTTTCTATCCGTAGTCAAAAATGTCGTTGCGGTCGGCTAATCCACTTATCGCTACAACCGACGATGCGGTGGGCGTTAACCTAGATTCCAACCAGACTACCAGCAAAAGTGCTGATTATGGCGATTTCACCGGCGGTGACCAGTTGACCGTGAAGTATCGTCTTTTCAATAGCAGGATGAAATGAAGTTGAGTTTGTTTGCTGGGCCCATGATCCGCCTCCAGAAAGCGCATGATAAACCATATTTAACCCAGAACGGTGGTGTGGTTTGTCGGTAAACGTGAAAATTTGGGCTTTATTATGTTTCAAAATTACACCAACTTCTTTGCTATCATGAGGGTTTTTCTCGAGGGCGTAAAGAATTTGATACTCAAAAACCTTACCTTCCAAGTCCTGTGTGCCGCGTTATTGGGTATTGTCATCGCGAGTGTGGTCCCCACGTCTATCGCTACGGATAGTCTTCTTACCGAGTCTATTTACCTGATTAAAACCACGTTTCTGTCAGCCCTAAAGATGTTGATCGCGCCGATGATCTTCTTTTCCTTAATCGGTGGCATCATCAGTATTGGAGACATTGTTCGCCTTAAAACACTTGGAAGCGTCACCGTCCTGTACTACTTGGGTACGACCATTCTCGCGATAGGCCTGGCCCTCATCGCCGTATTTTTTGTCCATCCATGGACAGCCTATCCACCGAGTGTTGAAATAGTGAGCGCAATCCCCGCCTCGCGAATGATCGATCCAGGCAGTGAATCGATCATTCTGGTCCTGCAACAGATATTAAGTCTTGCGCTAACGAATCCGGTACTCGCGCTGGTTGAACTGAACATACTGGGTATTGTGGCGAATGCGTTTTTCATCGGCGTGGCCATGGTGATCGCATTACCGGCCAACAGTCCTTTGTTTTCGGTTGTGACGCACATCAATCAAGTCATTTTTAAGATTTTAGGCTGGATCATCAAATTTCTTCCAGTCGGAATCTTCGCGATTCTTTTCGACTTTACGCTTCGCTTATCTGCCGGCGACGGGCACTCTGAAAACTTTCTTACTCAGGTTTTCCAATTCGCAATACTCGTGACGACAATCACGCTGATTCATGGCTTGATCGTATTACCTGCAATAGCGTGGTTCACGACCGGCCGAACGCCAGTGACGCTGCTGCGTCAGATTGCCCGCCCCTTAATTGTTGCGTTTAGTACTTCATCAAGTGCGGCGACCCTGCCTGTCTCGATGAGAACCTGTGAGGAAGAGCTTGGGGTAAATCGTTCCGTATCAAGTTTCGTTTTGCCGCTGGGCGCGACCATGAATATGGACGGCACTGCGCTATTTGAAGCTGTCGCCGCCATTTTTCTCGCCTATTTATACGGTATTGAGCTCAGTACGTTAGCGCTCTTCACCATTTTCCTGATGTCGATGGTCGCATCAATAGGTGCGCCAGGGATGCCAACCGCTTCGATGTCCGGCATGCAAATGGTTTTAATCGCGGTAGGGATTCCGCTTGAAGCTATTGCGATTTTGTTGGTGATTGAGCGACCTCTGGATACTGTGCGGACGGCAGTGAATGTCGAAGGCGATATTATAGGTACGCTGGTGGTGAGCAAATTCACAAACTCACCGCTTGCGAGCGCTGACTCGGCGGTAAGCTAGTCAGTGAGTTACGGTTAATTATTTGGCCTCTCTTACGTTAGCGGTCAGCGTCACATGGGTCTTCACATGTTCAAGAATCTTGTCTTTTGATAGCCACCATGTCAATAAGCGCCCATCGACCCATGCTGGAATCTGGTCGTCAATGTGGTCGTTAAACTGACGCGCGGTAACGCCACCTGCAACCACAGCTTTGATCTTTTCAGAATCCGCCATATCCATAACAAGTCGTGCAGTAGCGATAAATGCTGTATCGAAGCCATCCTCGGTATTTGCCGTGCGCGAATAGCCAGCTCGGTTCAATGTCTCTCCCGAGCCTTCTTTCGCAAAAGTTCCACCACCCAGTAGGCGACTTCCCAGTCCACTTGTGCGTAACGGTGATACGAAACTGACTTTATGAATTTCTCCCCATTTCAGTGTTGTTGGATCATCGCCAGATATCGTGCGCAATTTGGCGTCGCCCAGTGCCGCTGCTCTGCGAATAATGTCGTGTAGATTTTCAACTTTATCTTTAGTCCGTTGATCGTCAATCCAATATTGTCCGTAGCCTTGCTCTACCAAATGTTGAATGCGCTCTTGCCAGAAATACCAGTTATTTGCATAGTTGTTTGCAGCGTCTTCTCCTAGGTCATCTACAACAATGACATAGGCCAGATAATGATAAATCGCGTGATAAAGTGAAGGCGCGACGAGATCAGTTCTTTCTTCAAAATTCCACGATTCAAGAATTGGTACCCAGGCTTCAAACGCAGGATCTTCCCGAAGCGCGGCAAGAACTTTCGGCATGAACGCTTTTGCCTGGAGGTTTTTGATATCCAGCATAAAATTGCGGTGGTCTTCCGGACTTGTTTGAGGGGTACCCTCTATGAGCTCGACAATCCTTTGATAACGAAATGAAGGCGCAAATCCGCTTGAATAATAATACGGATAGTCGTCAATCCGTGTATCGTTATTGGCGGTACCCACCCAACCCTTGGCGGGATTGAATTGTCCTGGCATTTCATCTTTCGGAATCCAGCCTTGCCAGTGATTGCCGGCGGTAGCACCATCTCTCAGGTAGGCGCCATTCTTATCTGATCGAATAGGGATACGTCCTGTACTTCGATGACCGATATTGCCTTTTGTATCTCCAAAAACAAAATTGAACATGGCGGTGTCTAATTCAGCTAGTGCTTGGTCGAATTCGAACACGTCTTTGGCAAGCATCATATTGATAACGCCGATCCCGCCACGATTGCCTTCATCCAGGGCCCATCGCAAACTGATGACTTCGCCGGGTAACTTGTCATCAAAGAGTCCGAGATCCGATGCGACAATGCCGTGAATTGTTTTACGATACGGGACCGTTTCTGTTCGGTAGCCCGTTTCCGTAGCGGAATCCTTAACGTTGAATGTATGTTGTTCATGCTCAAAAGTCAGCCAGTCGTTGTTGCTCTTGTATTCGTTGTTGTTGGCCGGGTTGACTGTTTCTGCATAGAGATCTTGGACATCGCCGTAAGCATTAGTCACACCGAAAGCGACATGATTAGTCCGTCCGCCGATTAATCCTGGTACCCCAGGAAACGCATATCCGACCGCTTGAATACGAGGCGACTGTAGTCCAATGGGGTGCAGCATGCCAGGCAAACTACGCACACTTAAGTGAGGATCATTGACCACAATCGCTGCACCTGTGGTCGATCGACTTGGGTCAACAACCCAATTGTTTGAGCCGAGTCTGGGTATCCACGCTGAAACAAGAGAATGTAAATTAGAAGTCAGCTTTAGACTGGAATTGTGGGCATCTGAACCGAGCGTCGCACTCATAAATTCCTGACGAGTTCTTTCAGGATTTCGGCTGAGGGGTAGAATTTCTGCTGTTAAATCGGGGCCAAGGATGCTCACTAACTGAGATGTCAGCAGCTCTGCTGACATGTTGGTTGAGTGGATGAACCCGCCAAATTGAATGATCGAAACGAGATCAAGCAACTCCCAGCGTCTGGTCTTAAACAGTCCTAGTGAAAGCTCCAGTGGGTGTTCGTGTTGGTATAATTCAATGTAAGCGTTTACCCCTTCAAGATAAAGATTGAGCGCGTGCCGATCCTGATCGTTTAGCAATGCCAGATGCTTGCGTGCATTTGCTCTCAAGCCCATTGCAAGCATGCGCTTGTCGAGTGGCAGCAGGCTTTCGCCCATAATGGAACTCATCTCCGAACATACGATGGTTAAATACGAAGTCATCTGGAACAAGCGATGCTGTGCTGTTACAAACCCTTGTGCACGCCAAAGGTCGTCATCGGTCTTGGCGAGGATATAAGCCATGCCATAGTCATCACGCCGAACTTCAACATCGTGATCGAGGCTAACAAAGTTCATTTGGCCAGTGATCTGAAAATCATTAGCTTGCTGCAAGTAACCCCAAAATATTAGTCCGAAGCTACACAGCACGCCGACCACAATAACCCGTTTTTTTGTCATCACATATCCTAAAGCATCAGCTAGATAAAACTCTCGTATGAAATAGTGAGATCATGGAAGTCGTGACACTAAAACCTACATTTTTGAGACCTAGGTTCAATCACTGAGAAGCGACTGAAGAAACCATGGGTCTCTGACAAAAAAGGATAACACGTGACTAACTGAAGTTGCTTATATTTGACGATGGCAGATGATCATCTAATGTTGCACAGCCCGATGCGGTGTCTAGCGCTCGACACCGTAGGGCAGGACCAAAGTCTTAGCGCTAAGTGGGCTGACTAAGTCGCGAGAAAAGCGTAACAGACGAGAACACCAAGAAGAAAACCGATCGGCGCCAGAGCGGTGATGCCTAGCCTCGAGGCTAACCAACCGTCCATCTTTAGTTGAAGGAATAGAAATTTGTCGAGGCCAACCTTATCGTCAGCGTTAAGATATGCTTGAAGACTGTTGTTGCTCATGATCATTTACCTCTTGTTTGTTGGTTTTAAAGGCTTGTTTAT
>CAJXBG010000153.1 GCA_913050215.1 uncultured Gammaproteobacteria bacterium | reverse complement strand
GTCATTGTCGTCAGTCTCTTAGTGGTTCTGATAGAAGCCAGAAGTGATAAGGCCGCTAAGTGTCTTTGTTCGGCTCAAGCACGTAGCCTGTGAAGCCACTTTCATTAAGTTGATAGGCTGCAAGCTTCGACCGCTTTCCGTTGTTGCATGTGGTGATGTAAATTGCGTCGGTGATTAACTTCGGCATGTTTTTTCGCAACAAGAGCAAAGGAACATTTAGGCTGTTCTCGATCTTGCCGGTTTCCAGCTCCTTTGGGTTTCGTACGTCTAGTATATAGGTTTTGGGGTTCGCTGCAGCGATCATCTCGTTCGCTTCCTCCAGCGTGACGGTTTCTATCACCGGCGCCATTAGCAAGTGCTCAAAGTCAGGTTCGGCCAAACGCTTCAGCGTGCCGTCGGTCAACATGGTGACGTTGGCATTACGTGGCTCGTCGCTCACCAGGGCATCTTGCCCGAAATTGTCGCCAGCCTTTAATTCAGCCAGCAGTTGGGCTTTGCCTGCAATCTGACGCTCTACTTTGGTTCTGCCCGATTGTATGACATAAAAATAATCGCCTGGTTCACCTTGACGAATGACAACCTCTCCCGCGGCGTATTCAACTTCTTCGAATTTGCTGAAAAGTGTCTGAATGTTTGCGGGTGGAATGAATTCGAACAGCGGAGAGCTGAGCAGCGCGGACATCCAGTCGACACCATCATCGTCTTCTAATGTTCGATCAAGGGAAATACCCGCATCGAGATTTTCGGAAAATTCACCGAGTGTTGATCTTGGAATTAATGCAAGTCGGCAGTTGGAAGTTGTAATCGCGGTTAACCGGTGAGGCTCGTGACTATCAAGAACGTACCTCGCGTTCTCATCCTTTGATTTCCGGTTTCTGGCTTCAAAACTTTTGTCGAGCAAATCGACTGAACCTTCCATGAGCCAATATAGAAGTAGATCAGCATCACCACGCTTGAATACCATTTTGCTCGGCGCATACGTTTTTAAGGTAATGAATGGAATCATGCTATTGAAAATGTCATCGGGCATTTGAGCGAACGGAATCAGAGACCTGACGTGTTCTTGATCATTGCTATCCATCGTTTTCAATCTGCTGGATATCCCTGTTTTGCGTATCCCTGTTTTGAGCATCCCCTGCGGGATGTGCCCTAGGTGTGCATTATAAGTGACGGTTGCGTTAAAAAATAGCTGGGGTGAGCCGTGACGCGATCACAGATGTCATCCTAGGCTTAGGTGTTTTGATCTATCTGTTCGGGATTGGTGGGGGGCCGAAACAATGACTGTCGTAATCTTGCCCCCGGCTCTCAGCCCTCGGCCCCGGTTGCGCCTCGGCTTTGGCTCGCGCTAGCGGCACGGTCATGGAGCTCAGTTTTGAAGAAACTGGAATGCTAAGGGTTTCCGTCTACCGAACGTAGGATAATTAATCCAACCGATTTGGCATTTTTGACGGCGCCCGGTTTAGACAACTTTAGCTTAAGCGAATCAGTGGCAAATGCTCCGAGCACTAGCGAAGCCACTTGCTCTGCAAGCGATTCAATCAGCTGGTATTGGGTGTCTATGACATAACTTGTCACCAACTTGGACACGGCATCGTAGTCTACCGTATGGCGCAGATCATCAGAGCTCGATGCATCGCTTTCGGGTAGCGTCATTTCAATATCAAGCACCACTTTTTGTTTGATGTCTCTCTCATGTTCGTAAACACCAATAATTGTCTCAATCTCCAGACCTTCAATAAAAATGATATCTTTTGCCATTAGTTGAGTTCCGTCATCGGCCATCGCGGCCTCACTGTGATTGATAAGTCCTCTGTATGATTTTGGCGCAATCGTTGAAGCCCTGCATAAGCGATCATTGCGCCGTTATCCGTGCAGAGTTTTAGCTCAGGGTAATAGATCTCGACATGATGTTTACTGCCAAGTACTTTCAATCTATCTCGCAGAGCCAGGTTCGCACTGACGCCGCCAGCAAGCACTAAGCGAGAGAGCCCTGTTTGTTGAATTGCCCGCTGGCATTTGATTCGAATGGTGTCGACGACCGCGGTTTGAAACGCGAGTGCGATGTCCGATTTGTCCTGAATCGTAGGGTTCGTGATGTTGTGCAGTGTATTCATTGTATAGGTCTTCAGTCCACTGAAGCTAAAGTCCAGTCCAGGCCTGTCCGTCATGGGTCTTGGAAAACGGAACCGACTTGAATCCCCATCGAGTGCAAGGCGCGCAACTTGAGGACCTCCGGGATATGGTAATTCAAGCATTTTGGCCACCTTGTCAAAAGCCTCGCCGGCTGCATCGTCCAGTGATTCGCCTAATAACTCGTACTGTCCCAGTCCATGACAGGCAAGCAGCAGCGTATGACCCCCAGATACTAGCAGGGCGATAAAAGGATATTTGGGGGGATTGTCGCTGAGCATTGATGCCAGCAGGTGTCCCTCCATGTGATGCACTCCTATGGCTGGCACGTTCCAGGCAAATGCAAGTGACTTGGCAATGCTGGCACCCACGAGGAGGGCGCCTACGAGACCTGGCCCAGCGGTATAGGCGACGCCATCAATTTCGTGTTTTGTGGAGCCGCTTTCAGAAAGCGCTTGGTCAATCATGGGCAGGGTTTTGCGGATGTGATCACGCGAAGCAAGTTCAGGCACGACCCCGCCGTATTCTTTATGCAGGTCGATCTGACTATATAGGAGATCTGCCATAAGACCCTTTTCGCTGTCATATACGGCAACCCCGGTTTCATCGCATGAACTTTCTATGCCTATGACTCTCAAGCGTTCTCTCTGTTGTAAAGTGAGTTTTGTGCCCGGATGCAACATCGCAACGCGGAGCCCGCATCGTACTGATTATTTCCGAAAAAATCCTGTAAATCTCGAGAGAAATTGGTTCTGAAATCGTTTTTTAGCGTAGCTTTTTGCACGTTAGTTCAAGCAAATTGATCATCCCCGTGGTTTGGTAACTAAGCCTCAACTAGCGCTTTGCATTTGCCCTCAGATGCCGTTAGAATGCTCGCCCTTCGAGAAAGGAGAGTATAAACCGGTATGCCATTTGTAAAATTAAAAGAGAACGAACCATTTGATGTTGCATTGCGACGATTCAAGCGCTCATGTGAAAAAGCTGGGATTCTAGCTGAAGTGAGACGTCGTGAATTCTATGAAAAGCCAACATCAGTTCGAAAGCGCAAGGCGGCAGCTGCCGTTAAGAGACATGCAAAGAAAGTGCAGCGTGAGTCTCGAAGAATGGAACGCTTGTACTAGCATCCAGAACTTGGCATTGAGCCTCAGATTGAGGCTTGAGCCGAGCGATTGTTCTGTATTTCCTTCCTCGTGTTTCATTCCCTGAAACATCCTTTCTTTGTTAGCAATCCTAGTGAGGTTTCTGTTGAGTTTTATCATTCAGTGGAAACAGAGCCGTGCGTGTCGATTGGGCACTTAGCACTTTAGGGACAAAGCACTTCACTAGAATCGATCATTTGGGCGTTAAACAAGAGAAATTACCTTTACTACTTATCTGGAAATATTATGTCGGCTTCGGAAATTAAGCAGAAAATTGATAACGCGGTAAAAGATGCAATGCGAGCGCGGGACAAACAGCGGGTTGGTGCATTGCGACTGACCATGTCTGAGTTCAAAAAGATCGAGGTGGATGAGCGCATCGAGCTCGACGATGCTCGAGTGCTCGCTATACTAGACAAGATGACCAAGCAGCGAAAGGACTCCCTTGCCCAGTACGAAGCAGCAGGACGGGAAGATCTGGTTGCTCAGGAAGCATTTGAGATTGAGCTAATCAAGGAGTTTTTGCCCACTGAATTGACCGTCGAAGAGTTGGCTGCGTTGGTTCAGGGCGCGATCTCTGAGACCGGGGCTAGCTCAATGAAAGATATGGGGCGGGTGATGGCTATCTTGAAGCCTCAAATACAGGGTCGCGCAGATGTGGGCGCGGTCAGTGGGCAGGTAAAAAGCCTGTTGAGTTAATCTCAGCTGTTCGTCTTCACAGCTTGTTTTTAGTTTGCTCAGGTGACATCCTGATCGAAACCGTTATCTATAGTATGCAACGTGATTCCACCTGATTTCATAGACGATTTGTTGTCGCGAACTGATATCGTTGATGTCATAAATAGTCGCGTCACTTTAAAAAAAACGGGGCAGAATTACACTGGCCTGTGCCCGTTTCACACCGAAAAAAGCCCCTCTTTTAGTGTTAATCAAGAAAAGCAATTTTACTACTGCTTTGGCTGTCAGGCGTCCGGTAGCGCGCTTAAGTTTCTGATGGAATTTGAGCGAATGGATTTTATCGCGGCGGTAGAAATGCTTGCATCAAAAGCGGGTGTCGAAGTGCCTAATTCCAGCCCACCGGGTACTTCTGAACGGCTACAAAAGCGCAAGTCGATATACGAAATTCTGGAACAGGCGTCTTCTTTGTATCAGGGATTTCTCCGCCAACATGCCAGCCGTGACACAGCGGTAAATTATCTGAAACAAAGAGGTCTGTCGGGGGAAATCGCGAGGGATTTTCAGCTCGGATATGCCCCACCGGGCTGGGACAATCTAATGGGCGCGCTGGCGAAGACTAATCATGAACGTGACCTTTTGATCGAATCAGGCATGCTCATCGATAACAATGAAGAAGGCAAAACCTATGATCGATTTCGGGACAGAGTCATGTTTCCGATTAGAGACGTCAGAGGGCGTGTGATCGCGTTTGGCGGTAGAATTATTGGGGATGGCAAGCCCAAGTATCTCAACTCACCAGAAACCCCGGTGTTTCATAAGGGACGAGAGCTTTATGGGCTCTATGAAAGTCGACGTCGTAATCGCAAGCTAGAAACACTGATTGTCGTTGAAGGTTATATGGATGTTGTTGCTTTGGCGCAGCAGGGTATTAATTACGCGGTTGCGACACTTGGCACAGCAACCAGTAGTGACCATCTTGACAGGCTCTTTCGTACGGTCTCCAAGTTGGTCTTCTCATTTGACGGCGACAAGGCCGGTAGAGGCGCTGC
The DNA here is from genome assembly GCA_913050215.1 of uncultured Gammaproteobacteria bacterium. GTDB lineage: Bacteria > Pseudomonadota > Gammaproteobacteria > Pseudomonadales > Azotimanducaceae > UBA4582. The sequence continues at coordinate 3,337 of CAJXBG010000153.1, read as the reverse complement.
TTGGAAGGCCTTGCAGGAAAGTTTACCTTTTATGCGGGATGGGCGTAGTGCTCGGTTCCTGTTTCTGCCGGAAGGCGAGGACCCGGATACCCTGGTTCGAAAAGAAGGTAAGGACAAGTTCGAGTGGCGGGTTAATCAGGCGCCACATCTGACCGACTTTCTGTTTGATCATCTTCAAGAGGGGCTTGATATGGACGCGATGGAAGGCAAAGCGACGCTATCACAGCTATCGATGCCGTTAATCCAGAAAATTCCCGAGGGTGTTTTCAAACAGCTAGTGATTGGCAAACTCTCTGAGCTTACAGGGTTGTCCAGTGAACGGTTGATCGCGGTTTCTAACAGTCAAGACCAGGTAGCTGGTTACGAGAGATCTAGGTCTTTTCCTGTTAAAAATCAGGGGTTTGAGGCTGCTTCAACGCGCACTGGAAGCGCTCGTGGTGGGGTTTCGAGAGAGCATGCTGATGTAAATCCTGCAGGGGGACCCGCTGGCGTCGCAAGCGATGACGAGTATGCTGAAATGATGGCTACCGCGGAGTTTATGGATGAAGACCCTTCGTTTTCTTTTGGTGCGCTGGTTTCGAGGGAAATGGCAACACTAGCAGAAGATGCTATTGGCATTTTGCTACGGCAACCTGATCTTGCGGGAGATGTCGACGAAAAAACATATTCCCAGCTTGAAAATGCGCCGGGATGCCGGTTGTTGGTCGACCTTGTGCACTCGATTCTAGCGAGAGAAATGGCATCGCCAGTGGTTCTGCTGGCATCTTACCAGGATCAACCGGAATTCCCCGTGCTAAAAATGCTGGCAGAGCGAGAGCAACTGCTGGATGTAAGCGAGCTGCCTGGGCAGTACAGTGGCATACTCGGAAAGATGGCAAAAATCATAGAAACTCAATCCTTTCAACAGGTTAGGAAGGATTTGCACTCAAAGCCATTTGCAGATTGGTCTCCTGAAGAACGCAAAAGCTATCGGGAATCGTTGAAGAACAAATCCGGGAAATAGTGTCTGGTCAAGCTTTGCTCGAAGCCCGAATTGATTCATAGAGGTCAATCATTGAAGCAGTAGTCCTCTCATCATGATCGCTAATGGTCGCCCGCCGATAGGAACTGGTAGTGGAATGATCAATATTCACTGGTTATAATGTCCGGCTCGTTTTCCCGATGAAAGTTTCAAAGGTAGCCTATGACCAGCAGTGGACTCGCACAGAATCAGCAATCTCGATTAAAAGAGCTAATCAGCCGAGGAAGAGAGCAGGGATACCTTACGTACGCTGAGGTCAACGACCATCTGCCGGACGAAATTTCTGATCCGGAACAAATCGAAGACATCATCAGCATGATCAACGACATGGGCATCGCAGTCCATGAGCAGGCGCCTGAAAGCGACGACTTGATGGCTGAAGGAGACGTAACTGATGAATTGGCTGCCGAAGAAGCAGCAGCCGTTCTGGTAGCAGTTGAAAATGAAGCGGGACGAACGACCGATCCGGTCCGCATGTACATGCGTGAAATGGGCACAGTTGAGCTGCTAACGCGCGAAGGCGAAATAGTTATCGCCAAACGTATCGAGGAAGGAATAAGAGACGTATTGCATGCGCTTGCCAGTTTCCCTGGCACGGTTGAACACATCTTGGAAGCCTATGATAAATCCCAAGAGGAAGATTCACATCTGACCGATATGTTGATTGGGTTTCTTGATCCTGAAGAAAACGTCATGCCCGCAGCTCAGGTTGTGCCGGGTGAAGTCAAAGAAAAGACTGAAGAAGAAGAGGAAGAAGAAAAGGGTCCCGATCCCATCAAAGCAGCAGAACGATTTGAGATTCTGCGAAAGCAATTGAAAAAGACAGAAAAAGCGATCAAAAAACATGGCCGCGGCACACCTCAGGTTGACAAGGAGCTTGTAGCGCTGGGTGATTCTTTTCAGTTCTTCAAACTGGTACCGAAACTGTACGATGTCATTGTAAAAATGGCCAGAAGTACTCATGCACAGGTCCGTCATCACGAACGCTTGGCTATGCAGATGTGTGTTCGGAAAGGCCGAATGCCGCGAAAGACTTTTTTAGAGAAGTTCACCGGTCAGGAAGACAACACGGCTTGGGTACAACAGCAAATCGCAGATGGACATGAAGGCCTGCGCAAGTACGAAGATGAAGTTGTCAGAGCTCAGAAACGAATTAGGCAGGCATCAACTAGCTGTGGCTTGGCCGTTATCGAAATTAAGGACATCAATCGTCGAATGTCGATCGGTGAAGCGAAGGCTCGTCGTGCAAAGAAGGAAATGGTCGAGGCGAACCTGCGTTTAGTTATTTCTATTGCTAAAAAATACACCAATCGTGGATTGCAGTTTCTTGATCTTATTCAGGAGGGCAATATTGGCTTAATGAAGGCGGTAGACAAGTTCGAATACCGACGGGGCTACAAGTTCTCAACCTATGCAACTTGGTGGATCAGACAAGCGATCACAAGGTCGATTGCTGACCAAGCAAGAACCATCCGTATTCCCGTTCATATGATTGAAACGATCAATAAGCTGTCCAGAATATCCCGGCAAATGCTGCAGGAAATGGGTCGCGAGCCAACACCTGAAGAGCTAGGTGAGCGAATGGAAATGCCAGAAGATAAGGTTCGTCGTGTTCTGAAAATCGCCAAGGAGCCTATCTCGACTGAAACGCCAATTGGCGATGATGAAGACTCACATCTGGGCGACTTCCTAGATTCGAACAACAATCTCGGTGAAGGTGCAGCGGTAGGGTCTCCTGTGGACACTGCAACTGACGAGGGTCTTAAGGAAGCAACCCGTGGTATACTCTCCGGGCTTACCGCGAGAGAAGCGAAGGTGCTCAGAATGCGATTTGGTATTGATATGAATACTGACCATACCTTAGAGGAAGTCGGTAAGCAGTTCGATGTCACCAGAGAGCGTATTCGTCAGATTGAAGCCAAAGCGCTCCGGAAGCTACGGCATCCTACTCGCTCGGATCACTTGAAGAGTTTCCTTGACGAAACTTCGTAAGACTTAAGCACATCTCTCCAAAGCCCTTTTTTGTTAGGGCCTGTAGCTCAGTTGGTTAGAGCATCCGACTCATAATCGGCAGGTCGAAGGTTCGAGTCCTTCCAGGCCCACCAGTTTTATTCTTTTAAAGGCATGCGTAGATTGAAATAAGCGGAAGTTTTATTTCGTCAGAGGCGAGGCGCCGGTAAAGAGCTGCTTTGAAAGCCTTGATAGATTAGCCGCCTTTGCTACAGAGCATAACCGTTAAATGAGCACTTAACGCATGTACTACTGCGCACCGGCAGTTCGCAGCCCCGTTTTTTAAGCCAGCAATTCCCTAGATCA
>CAJXBG010000152.1 GCA_913050215.1 uncultured Gammaproteobacteria bacterium | reverse complement strand
ATCATTCTTTGCTTACGTCCTCGAGCCAACTCTGGACCACTGGCTGCGACGTCATCTCAATTGCTATTCTCGCGCCACCGTCCCGAATTGCCAACACCGTTGCTTCACCCAAGGACTCAGTTGTCCCAAATAAAGTCCGTTCGCTCTTACCGTACCCGACGATGGTCCACTCGCCCAGTTTTTCGTTCTGATTGTTGTAAAGACTCATTCGATAGTGAATCGAAGCCGAATAAAACTTGAGACCAGATACATTAGGTGTCAAGAAACCATACTTTACAATTTCCGGCACTAGCACGCCGTCTAATCCTGCTAGATTCTCTCCTGCTAATGGCGGTTCATTGAGCTCCGTTACATCAACAAACACCGCGGTCATCAAATTTCGGAAAAAAAGTAGATTCTGGGCTCCCATATCTACTTTCCAATTGCCTTCCTGCCTTATGTTCTCTTCGTGCCGAAACTGCTTAAAGTCATCTGAGTAGTAAATGCCAACATTCACCGGAATTTTTGCTACGAGGGGTGTTGGTATCGTCCCTTCGACAGTCACACTGGTAGTACAGCCACCCATAGCTAAGACGCATACAACTATCAAAATAAAGCTGCGATATCTGGTCAAATCCCTTTACCTCCGATAAACATTCGTTCTAGCCCGTTCGGTTTTGTTTTTTATCCTCGAGCATTGATTCAATCCTACCCTAAAAAACACCGGAACGGCGACCAAGAACAATTTAACCACCCAAAATACACACGACTAATGATACTAACGATTGAACATTCAAATTCCCACTACAAAAGCAGACCCCAGAGATTAAAGAATTAAACTTTCTCAATGTGCGCTTTTGCAGTACAAATTTGCTCATCGATTGAACGATCCACGTTGAATTCAGGTCGTATATAGATACCATGCAGGTTGAGGTCATCATATTCAGTTACAATTCAGGCTGATAGGCGCACAGTATCCGGTACCTGGACTTTGTGAGATTTGCACCCACGCACCCGGCTAGTACTCTACATGAGGGCAAAGCGAGTTATGAAAAAACGACAGTTGATTTATCGAACGACGCTGGCTGTTACAGTTGGTATCGTACTGGCTAGCTGCCGGGCTACCGTTCCCTACTTACCGCCCCCATCGGGGAGCTCTATTCCGGGATTACCAAGCGGAACACCCGGCGGATCCCAAGGCGGCTCTCCGAGCAGCAGTCCCAGTGGGTCACCCAGCAGTTCGCCAAGCGGAAATCCGGGCGGTAGCCCCAGTGGCGGAATGCCCGGAGGAGGCATGCCCAGCGGCGGTCAGAGTGGAAGCCAGAGTGGCGGTCAGAGTGGAAGCCAGAGTGGCGGTCAGAGTGGCGGTCAGGGGGGAGATAGCGGTAATCAAGGTGGAGACTCAAATTCAGACGGCATGCCTGATTTTCCAACTTTGCCGGATTTCGCCAAAAAAAGAGGTGACGGCGAGGGAGGAGACGGCACGAGTGGGGAGAGTGGCGCCGATGACGGGGCCGCCCAAAGAGAGCAATCCGGCGGCGACCTGAAAGAGGCCGGTGATTCAATCGCTAAAACCGGAGACATGCTCGGCGACGCTGCCGGTGGTGGTGTTAGCGGCGCTGCCGGTGCCGGGGGCTCGGAAATGGAGGGCGCTTCTGGGGAAGGATCCGGAGAGGGCGTTGATCTTCTGGGAGACGAGATTAGGGCAGCTCAAGATGCCTTAAAAGAGGCTGGCATCGCGCTTCAAGAAGCTGGGCAAGCAATACAAACCGCCACAACGGAGGAAGAGCTTGAACGCGCCGAAGACTTACTTTCAGACGCTCGAGTTGCCGTCATCATCGCAGAGGGTGACTTAATAGGGGCGAAAGAGGCAGTGCTAGAAAACAGCGGAGAAATGACACCGGAACTCGAAGCGGTGTTCGAAAGCGCAGAAAATTCGCTAGGTAAAGCAACCGGCGTGCTCGCGGAAGCATCGACAGTTGTCCTCACGACCAGGCAAGCTGGGTTGCCCGGGCTCGCTACTGACCAGGCATCGTCCGGACGCCTTGGCGATCTCGAAGATGATCTTGACGATTCACTTGGTGTATTTGACGGTAAAATCGGTGATGCCCGTAGCACGGTCTTAAACGGTGCACCCCCAACAACTTCTGGTCTGCCGGCCCAAAGCACCCGTCCTGGTGCATCAAATGGGCAGCAAGGCGGAGAAGGCGGTCGAAATCAAAGCGACGCACAAAGTGAAGGTCAACGCGGGTCAGCCAGTGCAGGCGCTCAGGTGGCCAGCGCCAAGAACGGCGGCGGCGGCAATATGCCCGAAAATATCCCGGATGGACAAGACGACGACATTGTCGCGCAGCAACTCAGAGAGGCCGCGATGTCAGAATCCGACCCCGAACTGCAAGCGAAACTCTGGGAAGAGTACGCAAGGTACAAATCAGGAGGCTAAATGCCTGTTAAAGGCAGTGGCTGCTAAGTAATATTGACCCGTCACACCATCTGAAGCGCTGGTGGAAGAAGATCATCATTCAACAGGAGCATGTGATGAAGTATTTGGCAAAAACCTCTCATAACGTTGTGAAGCTGTGCTTCACTTCGTTGACTGTTTTGATGGCTGTCATTGCAATTCCTGCCTGCTCCTCTACGGAGATTGTTCGGGCGAATTCAACACCACCAATGATTGCTAAAACTCAGCCGCCGATCGATCTCTACATGGATATTGGCATTATGCCCCTCGAGCCCGGTATTCCCGAAGGTGAAGAAGCACTCGAGAATTCACTGATCATTCCTGATGTCCGCCGTGCGGAAGCTCGCTATATCGCCTATCAATTAAAAGATACACTGGAATTGACTGGCAACTGGGGAGCCGTCCGAGTCATACCTCAATTCACCGAGGCTGTGGACATTCTGATTACCGGAAAAATTCTAGATTCGAACGGCGAGGAATTGAAGCTTCAAGTAACCGTCGCAGACTCTACAGGTCAAGTCTGGCTTTCCAGAACATTTACCGACACCGCTAGTAAATATTCCTATGAAGCGCCCAAAGAAGACCCATTCCAAGACATATACAATGACGTGGCCAATGCCATATTAATATACCGACAGAAGCTGGACGAACCAGAGCTCGCGAAAATCAAGCAGGTTTCTAATCTTCGATACGCGATCAGGCTATCGCCAGAGGCCTTTGGCGGATACCTGACAGAATCCAAAGGTAGTGTACAAATAGAACAATTACCTGCGAGCAACGACCAGATGCTCGTTCGGGTAAACCGAATCAAGGAACGTGAATATCTGTTTGTAGACACGCTCGATGACTACTACGGAAATTTCTTTCGCGACATGAAAGCCTCTTACCATGAGTGGCGGTATGCAACTTACGATGAAGCGGTCGCTGCTAAGCGACTAAAAAAGGAATCAATGAAGCGTTTGATAGGTGGTGCAGCTGTGGTTGCTGCCGGCGTGGCAGCAAGCGCAAGCAAACAAAGTAACACCTACGCAAGCCAAGCCGCGGGTCTAGGGGTTGTCGGAGGTGGTATCGGACTCATAAAATCAGGTCTGAGTCGCCGGCAACGAGCTGAGGTTCACGAAAATGCGCTGAAAGAAATTAGTGAGTCGCTGGGTGCTGAAATAACACCCTATGTGCTCGACATTGAAGGCCGCACAATCGAGCTCACCGGCACGGCCGACGTCCAGTACGAGGAATGGCGCGAAATACTCAAACAAATTTATATTGAAGAAACCGGTCTTCCAGCCCGGAAAGACCGTTAATCCTGGCACATCTGATATCTATGACTCTGAAATTTAGCGAAGGTCAGGACTTCACCGACCACTACTCTCTTCTTCATAACATTGGCACAACCGCGCTTGATGGGTCAGCTGCAAGCGAACTCTGCGAAACTTGGCTCGCGGTCAACACCCTGTCAAACGAGCGCGTAGCAGTGAATATTTATGTGGCAGTTGATCAAGCTGCCGCTCTCGCAAGAAAGACCGAAGCCCTAACGAGCAGACTAAGCTTAATAAGAGGATTGGTTCACCCAAATATCGTTAGAACCTTGGAGGTGGGCGAAGAAAAAGGACACCTTTTTGTTACCACACCATTCAACAAAGGGGCATCGCCAGTTGACGTTTCCCTTTCGCTTCCCGAACTGCAGCCTCAAATTGACCAGCTACTTGAGGCGCTTTCTTTTGTGCACGGGTTTGGTATTGCGCACGGGGAGTTAAATCCCGCGAGTATTCTTGTTAGCCCTGACAACCAAATCCTTATTACCAATTTTACGCGAGCCCCACATAACCATGACCTTAGCAACACGGTCTATCTCAGCCCACAACTCCGCGATGGGCAAGCGCCAGATATCCCAGCTGACATCTACGCACTTGGTGCACTGCTTTACAAAATTATCGCCAATCAGGATTGGCGCGCTGACGGCACGTTTGCTGTCGATAAGCCGATAACAACAGACCTTAAACATTATCTTGAAGCAATGTTATCACCCGCGGCACAAGACCGCCCAACAGACCTTGCCACTCTCCGAAGGTTGATCAACGAAAATAATGGTCAAGGCACATCCGAAAGCCTCGAGAACATTACGCCCTCACTTTTCTCCAAGGCAACCAGCGACGACAGCTTCCAACAAAGTAGGCCTGACGCAATGGCCGCAGATTCAGCGGAACAAGGCGGTGCGACAGGGACACAGTTTATCCCCGTCGCCGAGCACGCGACACCACGGGAACGCAGTGTCATGTCAGCGTCTTCAGCGTTCATGATATTCGCACTCATTGCCGTCCTCGGCGGGCTAGTGTTTTTTTATCTGCCAACTCTGGTGCCAACGCCGGCAACTGCAGACACACGCGCGCAAACCCTTCCGCCGACTGACGCTGTGACAACGGCAGCGCCAGAAAATTCTGTCGACGGAGGCGCGCTTGACGCTGAAACCTCTAACGACATTCCGCTGGCACCCATGGAAGCCGCGTTACTTGAGCGGCTAATTGTCGACGGAAAGACAATTGCAACCGAACTTTTGCGCAAACAGCTTCAATTGGAAGACCTCGCTGTGGGTTCATGGGCAAGACAAGCGTATTCAGCCACTGTTGAACTGGGCCTAGCGGGGGATGAGTTTTACCGGCTTGAGAATTACCAAGCTGCGATGGACAACTACCAGCAAGCGATGAGGCAGCTCGACCAACTATTGGCTCAGGTAGACGAAATTCAAGCACTTAACCTCGAGAGAGGGGAAACGGCATTGCTCACCGGCGACGAAGCAGCAGCAAGGGAAGCGTACAAGATACTCAATGCCATTGATCCGGGCAATCCTGATGTTGAATTCGCGCTTATGCGCGCAGAGAATCTTGGCACAGTGCTGGTGATGATGAAAAGTGGTGAAGAATTCGAACAAAATCGGTCATTGGAAAAAGCATTAACAAAGTACCAAGCAGCCTTCGACCTTGACCCCGATTGGGCACCCGCTGCATCTGCCGTCGATAGAATAGAAGCCAGCATTGTTCAAAACCAGTTTAACGAGGCGATGTCCCGCGCCTTCACAGCACTAAGTGATGGTGACTATGAAGCCGCGCGAAAAGCCTTCGGTGAGGCAGGTGAAATTATTCCTGAGTCTTCAGAACCCGCCGATGGGCTACTGCAGATCGAAATTGCAAAAAAACAGACACAATTCGCCGAAATGAGACAAACGGCTGACGCTTTGGTCGCGCAGGAAAAATGGGGGCAGGCGTTACAATCCTATAAGGACGCCCTTGACCAAGACTCGACACTGGTGTTCGCCAAAAAGGGTTACCAGCTATCACTCAAACGGAACAATCTCGACCTTGCTCTAGAACGTTACATCAACTCTCCCGCGGTGATGGTGAAGGATTCCGAACTGACAAAAGCGAAAAAACTACTGGTACAGGCCGCACGCGAAAAAGACCGAGGTGCCAAGCTAAAACAACAAATCAAGGATTTGTCTCTCTACGTGTCGCTTGCAAGAATACCTGTCGAATTACAAATTCGCTCAGACAGCAAAACTGACATCACGGTATACCGAGTAGCAACCCTCGGTAAAATTTACCAAACGAGCATGGAACTTATTCCTGGCGCCTACACGATCGTCGGCACCAGAAAGGGGTATCGTGACGTTCATGAAAACCTTACGCTGCTCGGCGGTCGAGGAGCAGTGTCTGTTGATGTCAGCTGCACTGAAAAAATCTGATGGCAGACACTTCAGACAACAACACCGTTATTGAGGCAACGTCCTTTCAAAGAGCGGACGCTTCGACAAGCAAGCGTACTTTTGTACTCAGACCAATACCCATTCTGATCACATTGATATTCCTGACGCTGGGCTCTGCTGCTACGTTTCTTTTTAGCGCCAGAGCTGTCAGCTTTCAATTTATACCAGAGGCTAATAACTTCTCATTCACCAGCGGCCTATATTCCTACAAATTGGGAGAGCGATACCTAATGCTTTCCGGTGACTATACATTCCATGCAGAATCCTCCGGGTACCACGACCTTGATAAATCGTTTAGCGTCGATGATCGGGCAGACCAAGTGGTCAGTTTCGAATTCAGAAAGTTGCCAGGCATTTTGACGGTAAAAACGCTGAAAAACTCAAACTCCGAGCTATTTGTTGACCAACAGTCAATGGGTTATCTGCCTCTCACCATAGAATCGATAGAACCGGGGGTACACGATATACACATCGAGTCAGAGAGATTTCAACCCTTTGATACTGAAGTAATCATTGAAGGACGTAGAATCGAACAATCAGAGATCTTTGAATTGACTCCCGCATGGGCAAACGTTTCTTTTACAACGGAACCCGCGGGCGCTGCAATCATGGCTGACGGTATTGAACTTGGCAAAACGCCAAGTACCGTTGAGCTGCTGCAGGGGACACGTGAACTAATCCTAAAGAAAAAAGGTTACAAATCTTGGGAAACCATGCTCGAGATAGTCGCCAATAAACATCAGGAAATTCCAGTGAGAACGTTGATTCCGGCAGACGGGAAGATTTCTGTTACTTCGGAACCTCCTGGTGCAAACGTGACAATAGGAGGGAAATATTCCGGACAAACACCGCTTGATGTCACCTTACCCCCTGGTATTTCGTATCGTATTCTTCTTTCTCGAGCCGGTTTCGAGCAAACTTCACAAACTATCCTCGTCGAGCCTGATGAGGATATTTCGATCAATCGTCAACTGAAACCTATATTGGGCATTGTTTCAATCCAAGTTGAGCCAGAGGACGCAGAGCTGTTCATCAACGGAGAGTTACAGAGCAAAGCAACCCAAAGGCTGAGTCTGCCCGCTCGAACCCATCGCTTCGAGATTACCAAACCTGGCTACGCGACCCACACAGCCACCGTCACACCCAGACCGGGCTTCTCACAGCAACTGCTCATCAAGCTGCAAACCGACGACGAAGCGCAGATTGCAGCAATATCTCCTGAACTTACCAGTCCGGTCGGTCAAGCGTTGAAGCTGATCATACCCAGTAATTTGCTTATGGGCGCAAGTCGAAGAGAACCCGGACGGCGGTCGAATGAGATCGAAAAACAGGTCGAGTTAACAAAACCTTATTATATGAGCGTCAATGAAGTCACGAACAATCAATACCTACAATTCGATAGTCAACACGACTCAGGTGTACTCGGGCGTGCCTTACTGTCCCAAGATGACAGACCCGTTGTAAACCTGACTTGGGAGAAAGCGATAAGATTCTGCAATTGGATGAGCGAGCGACAGGGGTTACCGCCAGCCTATGAATATCGCGACGGCGCCTGGCGCGGCGTTGTGCCAATGACCACCGGTTATCGTTTGCCGACAGAAGCGGAATGGGTCTGGGCAGCGAGGTATGCCGCCGGCCCAAACCCTACCCGGTTCCCTTGGGGTGACAATATGCCGCCGGTAGAAGTTCACGCGAATTACGCCGACGAAGCAGCGGCAAATATGGTGCCGTACCATATCACTGGTTATAGTGACAATTTTCGAGGTCCCGCGCCTGTCGCTACTTACAAGGAAAACGAGCTGGGTATTTTTGATCTTGCAGGTAATGTTTCTGAGTGGATTCATGACTTCTACTCGCTCAGAAAACCAACCGAAACCCTCACTGATCCGCTCGGTCCAAATGAGGGTGACTATCATGTTATTCGTGGTTCAAATTACACACATGGCCGTTTTAGCGAGTTGCGCTGGACTTTCCGTGACTACGGTGAAGAGGCCAGAACCGATGTTGGGTTTCGTATCGCGAGGTACGTCGAGTGAATTCATCAAGCAAAATTTCGGGCACACGACTGCTGGCTGGCCTGATCTGTTTCCTTTGGGTCGCAATCGCCAGCGCTAGCGAAGCCGAAGTGTCGGAGAACTCGACAACAACGTCGACAACGACAGGAACAGAGACAGA
>CAJXBG010000151.1 GCA_913050215.1 uncultured Gammaproteobacteria bacterium | reverse complement strand
GTTTCAGGCACAGGAATCACTTGCCATATGCTCTGCATTTCTGCCGGATGCCAATTGCTGAGATCAATTGTGTCAAGCTGATCGCGATCAACTAATTTTGATGATCGCCAACCCAATAGCCCTTGTTCGAATGTTGGATTAACAAGGAGTTCACCCGAAACACCTTTATAATGCTGCACGTGCTCGAATAGCACGTAGGTTAGCAAGCAGAGCACTAAAGCGAGGCCTATGCAAAACCTGAATGCGTGTTCCCATGCATTAACTAACGGATTCATGATCAGCGCGTTGCAGACTCTAGATCTCTAGCTTCTACGTTTGCAACAAAGGAAGGTAAGTGGCTGGGTACTGCTTCAATCACTGACAAACTGACTAACCGCTCAGCCAAGATGGCGATATTTTTGTCTAGATAGATACTCAACACCTGGTCATCTTCCGAGTCCCAGTCGTATTGTTCCATTTCTTCAAGTATCGGCAGTACTGATTGCTTTTGAACCAGTAAACGATACATGGCGATGACACCACCAGTTCTTTGACTACCAGCTGAGCAGTGCACCAATACAGGCTGCTTTTCCTTAACGGCTTTGTTTATCGCGGCGATGGCCTGGGCATACTGCTCTATGTTTCCAGTGCCATTCCCATTGAGTGGATAACGCTTTTTGTCGATACCCAAATTCATGGCTACCTCGTCTTCAGTCTCGTGCTCGACTTTTCCTATTCGCTTACCATTTAAATCAACGATAACGCCGATATCATGTTCAATGAGCACCCGCTCAATCAAAGCGGGGTGCAACTGACCGCTGCGATAAATGCTGCCGGCTTCTACAACACCCCAGCGTTTCGGGATAAGCCGATCTTCGAGATGTTCTTTCCAGGTATAGGCCGACAAGCAAAGTACCAACAAGCTATATGCAATCACTTTGACTGTTCGTGGACTTATCAAGGGACTTTTGAGCGCTGTATCAACACTTCGAGGTTTTTGTTCGCTCATGTGGGTACCGAATATAAAATTGACGCGATGGACTGATGGTATTAGCGGGCCATGCCGCTAACCGGGCTCTGACTCAGCGCCGATCTCCGCCCTCAATAAACCACGAAACGCATTTCGCGCGCTGCTGTTGCCACGGGTTACATTGTACACTTCTTCTGCGATCGGCATTTGTATTTTGTACTTTTCGGCAAGGGCGATAACCGCCGGTGCACTTTTGACACCCTCAGCGACCATGTACATTTCATTGATGATTTCATCGATGCTTCTGCCTTTACCCAGTTCGTAGCCAACATTTCTGTTTCGGCTTTGGGGGCTTGTACAAGTCGCAACAAGGTCTCCCATACCCGCCAGCCCAGAGAAAGTTGCCTCAGCGCCTCCGAGTGCAACACCCAGGCGCATGATTTCAGCAAGTCCCCGAGTAATCACAGCAGATCTTGTATTTTCACCGGCACCCTGTCCGTCACCCATACCCGCAGCAATAGCGATAATATTCTTCAGCACGCCACCTAGTTCGCACCCAACAACATCGTGATTGGTATAAACTCGAAACAGGCCGCAATGAAAAATTTTCTGTACTTCTTTGACGATGACCTGATCTGTCATGGCGAGCACACTCGCGGCAGCATAGCCTGACATAATTTCTCGAGCTAGGTTCGGTCCCGTTAACACGCCAATCGGGTGGCCCGGCAATACTTCATTGATGATTTCAGTCATACGCTGCCGAGTATCAAGCTCAAGCCCCTTGGTAAGACTAATCACCGGCACCCAAGGACGAATATGCGCTTTCACTGATTCAAGTACGCTTCTGAACTCATGCGAAGGGATACCCATCACAATGACGTCCATCGGAGCTACCGCCTCTTCAATATTGTTGGTGGCTATCAAGCTCGGAGATAGCTTTGCACCAGGCAAATACTTTTCGTTGGTGTGTTTCTGGTTTATCTCGTTAACTGTCAGCTCGTCTCTCGCCCAAAGCGTAATATGGGCATTTCGCGCAGTCAGCGACGCGACAGTCGTTCCCCAACTGCCTCCGCCTAATAGCCCAACTTTCAGATCAGTGCTTACCATTACTGTTGTCTCCGTTACATACCTCTGAGTCGGTAAATCGCTCTCAAATCGATAGCGCTGTAGCAGGTTCCGACGTCAGCGTTGAACAAATTCACCCTAGCATCAACAAACTCATGTCCCTTCTTATTGTAGAAGTCTAATACCTCCATTTCGGCAATCAGCTTGGTATCAAACGGGATGGGGGTGAAATTCTGCGAGGTTGTCTCCAGATGCACCCAGGGATTCATATAGGCAACCCTAGCTAAGATCCAGTTCGAACACCCAAGGACAAATGACATATTGGCAAAACCGGCACCTTCGTTTCCAAGCCGTAAAAGCTGCGGCATTTCTCTTGACTGACGCAGATAGGTATTCATTTCATGATCATTACGCCAATGGAATTTGACGGCGTGGCAGCCTTGTTCTTTTAACAGCGCCATATTTTCTGGTGTTGCTTCCAGAGCGGGCGTATCACGATCAGCGAACTTGTCACCTCTTATCACAGGGGGAGATGCCAGTTGTCCTTCATCAGCCAGGCGCACCTCGGCTTCGGCACTTACCGTGCCATCAGGACGAATCAATTTGGCACTATAGCCCGCAGAATCTGTACCGCTATCACCACGCTCAATAATATCGACCTGAAAAGACTCGCCGTCATATAGGGGCGAGCCAACCTTCACATGGGCATGGCCGCGGGTTAGGAAATCCTGACCCCACGCTTCAACCGCCGGGTGCATTAAATAAGCTGATACCGTTACACCTGGCACCAGGCCACCCTTGAAGCCAAAGTCCTTGGCAACCTTGTCGCCGTGGATCTCATTTGCCGAATGAGGCACCTGATTAAAGGCTGAACCTGTCCAGCTTTTGACCATCTTTTCATTTCCTTACAATTTGCATACGGAAAGACTAACCCACCCGCCCTATGATTCATAGCGACGCGCTGGTTCTGCGCAGTAGCGTCAGAGGTCAGATGACCTTAAGTAACTGGATAAAAATGATCGGCGTGCAGACGCAAAATATCCGTCTCAGCGCTTTGAGAGTTAGCATCTTATGCGTAGCGGACGGGTTTCCGATTTAACAATCAATCCCGATAACGACCTATTTAATTTGGCACTCGATGCAGCACTTTACTTTTATCATTGATCCTCTCGCACATGCCTAGAATCATACTTTTTTTTGGTCTGGTACTCGGCACAATTAACACTTCCGCCAGTATCCTCTATTTCACTCGAGATATGACAGAGCGTGTTTACCTGAAGGGAAGTCTATTTCAACCGAGCAACGTGCCTCTTGAACACAGCCCTGCAAAAGTAAAAAATAGTCGCGCCGCCGAGCAACACAGAGAAAAAAATCTGTATCTACCATCACAATCTTTGCTGGAGGAATTGATCTCTCGGGTCGCTCCCATTCAAATTGGCGCAAAACTCGAAGCGGCAAAATCAAGTACGAAGGTCGCCCTTGTTGTTGAGGAAGACGCGATGGATCCTTTTTTTAACATCAGCTTTAGCGAGGCTGACACAACAAATCTGACGACTATGGAAGTCGCTAGCGCTACTAATGACGCGGTTTTAGGTGTCGGTGCGCGAGAGTTGCTCGAAAATCAGCTGAAGCAAAACAAACTTGCGAGGCAAGTCGCAATAGATCTTCGATCCTTCTATCGAGAGACGGATTTTAGTTCAGTCGATATCAAGTTAGGAGATTATCACAATCGTTTTTCACTCTCACATAGCGGAGCAAGTGCAACATCCCAGAGCATATTTCGATCTATAGGACCAAAGAGACACAATAACAAGACCGTAATTAAAGAAAGTTCCTATGAAAGGTTTACGAGCTTCATTCCTTCATTTCTATTCAGTCGCAGCTTCTGGCTCGTTAGTTATCTGCTGCTCTGCGTGACAATTCTCGCCCGCGGCCTACTGAGAAAGCATTCGCGTGTAACGCCGCCAATTTAAAAGTCGCTTCTCACATCGCTTAAAAGCACGGTTCAGTTTATTTCTCTTCGGCAAACGCTCATGTCTAATGAGCCAGCAATCAAATTACTCACGACAATAATGAACCGTTGTGTTTTCGGGCACGACTCGGGCCACAGCCATTAGCTTGATCGCTCCTTCAACTCGAGTCTTCGCGTTTCGGACCCTGCGATCTAGACCATGAGATCTAGACCATGAGATCTGGACCATAAGCATTACAACTCAATGAAAGAATTCAAGGCCCGGTTCTTCTCTACATGTCGGGCATCAAAAATTGTTCCATTCATCGCGATGTAAACGCCCGGCGGCATTGATTGCACGGCACCAAAAGCCATGCCCAAATTAAACAGTGCATCGGTATCGGAAAATCTTGCTGGTGACAAAGCTCCGGTTAAGACAATCACTTTTTCGGGGAAATCACCTAGGCATTGGGCTGTTTGAGTCATCGTATCGGTCCCGTGGGTAATCACCACCAATTTTGCGTCAGTCGCTTCCACGGCATTTCGGATCTGCTCTCTTTCCTTGTCCCCGAGTTCGAGACTGTCTTTACGCATGATCTCGGTGATTTCATAAGGATGGTTGACCACCCCTTGGTCTAGTAGCGCACTGACAGTTGAGTCACCTACCTCAAATTTACTCTTGGCATCGAAATATATTTTATCGAATGTGCCGCCTGTCGTGAGCACGGCTATAGGTGTACTTGGTTTCAACATCGATTCCTGAAAATACTACTTTTTGTTAAAGATTTGGATGAGGCGCTTGGGCCGGCAGGTTTTCTAATTCGCTAACAACCCATTCTGAATTGTAATTACAGTAGCGTTTGATTCATCGCTCTCGAAACTAGCGTGACACGCCTTTTGTAACCTTCGCGAACCCCATACTGACGGCCCTACCCAGTATACATACCACCCGCAGGGAACAGTGTTTGTCCCGAAAAATATGACGATTCATCACTCAATAGAAACAACGCAGTGTTAGCAATTTCTACTGGTAAGCCGTAGCGTCCCATCGGTGTCATCGACATGGCCATCATATTGCCTTCGTTATCTGCTCGAATGTTCTGCGTCATCGGTGTTTCGATAAATCCCGGGCCTATTGCATTCACACGAACGTTAAGCTGAGACATTTCCGCGGCTAACACCTGGGTTAGCATGGCAACCCCGGCTTTCGACACACAATAGTCGGCAGCACCTACAAGTGGTCTCTTCGCCGCCACCGAAGCTATATTGACGATCGAACCCGGTATGCCAGATTCAACCATCAGCTTCGCCATCACCTTGTTCGTTAGCATCACGCCGGTCAAATTAACATCCAGGACTTTTTGCCAGTCTGAGGTAGCTTTATTAATGACATGGCCTGCATCTGGATCTCTAGACTCATAGTCGCGTTCTTCAAAATAATTCGCGTTTGAGATGCCAGCTGCTGCAACTACGCCATCGACGCGACCAAACTCTTCAATAGTGGCCTGTCCGAGGGAAATCTGCTCCTCTTCGGAAGTCACATCAGTTTTCACAAACTGAACTTTCGCGCTAGAAATACCCTGAATTGCTTCTACCGCTGCTTCTCCCTGATCAACAAAAAGATCCGCCAGCACAAGACTGGCACCCTCCACCGCTAGACGTTTTGCACAAGCCAGACCGATACCACTGGCTCCACCGGTAATCACAATCACTTTGCCAGCGACCCGCCCAGTACCACTATCTTTTATCGCCATCTATATCACCTTCTTTGAGTCTAATTACGAATCAGGTACATCGAGTAAAGTATTACTAAATTAGCTATCAACCACAACCGATGGTACCTATCCACACATTAACAACCCTCCTCCATCACCAATCACCAATCACCAATCACCAATCACCAATCACCAATCATTCATAGCCTCCAATGTTGTATCATGACAACTCGAAACAGGGTACTGCATTAAATGAATAGGGAAAACAGCCAGTCAGTCATCAAAAATTTGCAAGCGATCTCCGCAACGTTCGCAAAAGACACTGCGGAGCGCCAGACACGTCGAGAACTGGACCCGGCAGATTTTGAGCAACTTGCAGAGGCTGGGTTTCTGCTCACTGGGGTGCCTGCAGAACAGGGCGGGCTATGGCGAGGAATAGCGGAAAGTGTCAGAGACTATACAACGATGGTGCGAACCCTTGCCCATGGAGACCCCTGTGTTGCACTTGTCGCGACAATGCATCCAGCAGTAATGGTCTACTTCCTGGGCTGTGAACAGGTCAACGATGCGCCCCAAGCGTGGCTTGCTCAACGCCAGTCCGTCATTGAGCTAGCACGAAATCACTGGTGGGGAACTGTCACTTCTGAACCCGGTTCCGGCGGCGACATGTTAAAAACTAAAACTGCGGCGAAGAAATCAGCTGATGGCATCGATACCAGCTACACAATTAGTGGCAACAAACATTTTGGCAGTGGTTCCGGACATGCCGACTACATGATTACAACCGCGAGGCGTAAAGGAGCAGAAGGACCGGACCTATTTTATTTGAAGATCAAGGATGAGCCCTGGGATGGCTCTACAGGGTGCACGCTTGCATCTGCCTGGGATGGGATTGGAATGACCGCGACCCAGTCTCATGCTTTCAGATTTGAAAACTTCCCGGCGACTAAAACAATCACTTCAGAATTATTAGGCAAGGTTTCACCGATCACTGCAGTCATAGGGAACTTACTTTTTGCAGCTGTTGCAATGGGTATAGCTGACAATGCGCTCTCCTTTGCGAAAGATAAACTCAAAGGCAAATTGCAGAATATGCGCGCTTACGAACGTATCGAATGGAACCGTTGCAGGAACGAGATCTGGCTTGCACAACAGGCTTTCGAAGGCGCAGTTAGAGCAGCAGAAGCATCCGGAGTATCCGCGGGCCAGGCCGCAATCAGATGCAAGATCACTGTATCTGAGTTACTGGAGTCTGCGCTGACGAAAATGAGCATTGTGGTTGGAGGTGCAAGCTTTGCTAAAGGGATGCCGCTAGCGCAATGGAATCAAGATGTCAGGGCGCTTGGCTTTCTGAGGCCGCCCTTGCCCTTCGCACATGATCTGATATTCGATATGGACACAGACGACATCTAATCAAGCAAAACACGATGTTAACCAAATAGCTGCTTGTAGGTTTGTGCGAAATACCGCATTTCTTCGGGCTTTTGAAGGCTAACGCGTGACCATTTCAGATAGGGGGGAAAAGGCCGACCGGAGATAATACCTTTCTCTTTCAATTTGCCATTAATTTCCTCTACTGCCCGACCTGTTTCAAAGAAAACAAAGTTCGCATGGGATTTGGTCGTTCGAAGACCAAGGTCCTTGATCATCTCTTCCATAATTAATTTCGATTCACGAGTTTTCCTGCGGGTGAAATTCTGAAACTCAGTATCTTTATAGCTTGCAGCAGCGCCTGCAAGCCCAAGCACATTCATTTGACCCGTCTGAATTTGGGACAGTTTTTTCAAAAGATCAACGTGACCGAAGCCAAAACCCACCCGCAACCCGGCCATACCGTGAATCTTAGAAGCTGTTCGGGTGACGATAAGATTCTTTTGACCGGCACGAACAAGATCAATCATCGAACCATAAGACGGGTCTTCAACATACTCGTAATAAGCCTCGTCGACAAAGACCATGCACTTTTTAGAGACTTCCTTTACAAAGTCTTCAAGTTCCTTTTTTGCCAAAATAGAGGGAATCGGGTTATTTGGATTCACGATATAGACAATTTTTGTGTCCTTGCGCATCGCTTTTTTCATTGCTTCCAGATCTATTCCGAGGTTGTCGGCTACCGGTACCTTTATAATTTCAGCGCCATTACTCTCCGCAAAACGGACCAAATCATGGTAGGTCGGATCCGCGCAAACAACTGAACCCTTCGTCATAGCTACCATCAAACCCGCAGCTTTGAGTAATTCACCGGACCCAGACCCAAGTATGACGTTTTCCGGCGGCAAATCATGCAGATTTGTCATCACCTCCATCACCCGTTGCCGTGGGCCACTACTATAATGACCTGCCTGATCAAATGTATTCTGAATTGCACGCAAAGCAACCCGGGATACACCATAGGGGTTCTCATTGAAATTAGCTCTAATGACATGGTTTGGTGGGAGAATCAGTGGACCGGGTTTCGACTCCATGACAGCTTGCAGCGGACTTGAAGCCAACATACTTGCGCCCCCAATAGCGCCCATGCCCTTCAAAAATCGTCTTCGACTAAACGGCGCTTCAACAGAAAAATGCTTAGGCCGACTCGAGCGGCCTGATGCTTGAGAAAGGGTTACTAGGCCTTCTAATGTCCGTGTTGAAAGGTCCAAAGCTCCAGACATTCCTCTACTCCAATAGTCGATATTTGCTGGCAGCATACCCGAAGAATCCTGTTCATATCCAGCGTGCTATCGCGTGAAGCGTTAAATCGG
>CAJXBG010000150.1 GCA_913050215.1 uncultured Gammaproteobacteria bacterium | reverse complement strand
CACATCAGCTAAGGTAAAGCGGCTGCCGCAAACAAATTCTTTGCCTTCCATCAAATCATCTAGCCAGGTAATTTTTTCCTGTGCGAGTGCTTTGAGATCATCGGCTGCCTGCGGAATTAGCCGCATACGATCTTTAAACAAGGCCTGACCCGCGCTGTATCGATAGCCATTAGTCAGTGTTTCAAGAATATTGAGGTCAATTCTACGACACCACATTCTTGTTTCGCCGCGTTCTTCCGCTGTGTCGCCAATAAGGGAGTCTGCATCAGACACTTCGTCTAGATATTCGCAGATAGCGATAATCTCACAAAGATAAGTGCCATCGTCTAATTCTAGCGCTGGTGTTGTGCCGCTGGCGTTTTTTGCCACGTAAACATCACCGCGATTTTCTGCCTTTATCAAATCTACTTTTTCAATATCGACACTCATACCCAGTTCGGCCAGAAACATACGTACAACTTTAGGATTGGGACCTATGGAATTAAGTAGCTTCACTTTTCAAACCCTCGTTCGTTAACATTCTATTTATAATAGGTGACCCATAAACTTATACAGAAAACACCAGATGGTTGCCAGCACGCTTTTATCTTCGCTTATTGATATTCTCACGTATTGATATATGCTTTTCCTCGGCTAGGGGACGCCATCACTCGCACAGTTTGACCAGCAAGACACCTGGCAGCCTTCAGGGTTGAATCCAAGCGCGTAACGAGCAGTACAATTTCGCATGCTTCACCTTGAGCCCCCCCGAACCGGGCAAGAGGATTGGTGAGCTTTGAACCCCATCACCTCGACATCAGGTTTTATAGACGCCAACCAAACGCTGAAACCTAACACACACATCAGCGCTTTAACCTGAATTCAGGCAGCGGATATTGGATCAACCTACCGCATGACACGTAGGCAGGAAACAGATCAATGAACGACAGAATCAAAGCCCAACTCTTGTGGCAAAGCACAAAGGGTTTTCGACCTCAGCTTGCCGTCGCGATTGGCGCGATGTCAGTCGGCTACATCTTTATGTTTGGTGTACCGCTCGTCATGAAATTTGCCATCGACATCATTGGCGCGGTCGGTACAGATGCCAACAACATCGTGCCCGCCTGGCTAGCCTCCCTCGTAACGTCTATCTTTTCATACAACCTGGCGTTAGGAGATGCAGGGCCCTCTACCGGTTCCGCCCCGAGTCCCTCCGGCATACTGCCTTACCTGATTCTATCTGCATTGGCCATTCTCTGCCTGACAATGCTGGCAGGTTTGTTTCTCTATATCCGTGGACGAAGCATGGCATTTGCCTCCGAAGGAATCATCCGAAGTCTGCGGGACCGTGTATACACCCACATAGAACATCTGCCGAGTCGTTATCATGATGAGGCAGATACCGGCGATCTCGTGCAAAGATGTACCTCGGACATGGAAACCATCCGAGTCTTTCTTTCCGGTCAAGTTATCGAAATCAGCCGCGCCATTTTGATGCTCATTGTCGTACTACCTATTTTATTTTCACTTGATGTAAACATGGCCTGGCTATCGCTTACGGTCATGCCTTTACTGTTTGCCTCGGCAATTATTTTCTTCCGAAAAGTGAAAGCGCTATTTCAAATAGTGGATGAAGCCGAAGCCAGCCTAACGACTGTCTTGCAGGAAAACCTGACCGGCATTCGCGTGGTGCGCGCATTTGCCCAACAGCATTTTGAAATTGACAAATTTGCTCGGGAAAATGCCCAGTTTAGGAATCACAACACCCAGCTGATTGGCATATTGGGAATTTATTACGGCTTCAGTGATCTGCTTTGCCTCGGTCAGATAGGCCTCATTTTGCTTGTTGGCGCACAATGGGTACTGACAGGTGACTTGACGGTCGGCACTCTATTCGCGTTTCTCACCTACGAGAGCATGATCATTTGGCCCATCCGCCATATGGGTCGCGTCTTGACTGATTCAGGTAAAGCCATTGTGTCGATGGGCAGACTATCGGAAATTCTACTTGAGCCAGTTGAATCGCAGAATGAGGACGATCCAGGCAAAAGACTGACGGGCAAAATCGAAGTCAACGGTCTGTCATTCGGCTTTGAGCCTAAAAATAACGTACTCAACGATATGACTTTTACGGTTGAAGCAGGTCAAACCCTCGCTTTGTTGGGCCCTCCCGGATCGGGTAAGTCTACGCTGGCTCAATTGCTGATGCGCTTATACGATTACAACCAAGGCTCAGTCGCGTTGGACGATATTGAACTTGCAAGTCTCGCCCGTAAATATGTCCGCGCGCAGATTAGTATCGTGCTGCAGGAACCGTTCCTTTATTCTGCCAGCATCGGGGGCAATCTTCAGGTGGGTCGTATGGATGCCACTCAGGCTGAAATAGTCGAGGCAGCGAAGCAGGCCTGCATTCACGAATCAATCCTTGAGTTTCCAAGAGGCTATGATTCTCAGGTTGGCGAGCGCGGCGTCACCCTATCAGGCGGTCAACGACAAAGAATGGCGTTAGCAAGAGCGCTACTCAAAAAACCACCTATTCTTATTCTCGATGATGCGCTATCGGCAGTTGATACAGATACCGAGTCCAAAATACTCAGCACGCTGAAAGCGCAGCGAAACACCCAGACAACCATCATCATTGCCCATCGGTTATCCACCGTCATGCATGCTGACAAAATCCTCATGTTCGAGGCTGGACACATCGTGCAGGAAGGCACCCACGAAACGTTGTCGCAACAACCAGGTGTTTACAGAAATCTGTGTGCCATTCAGGGCAACCTTCAGCAACAACTCGAACAAGATATCGATCATACCGACGCAGCCTCTGTTTCTGAACCCGGACAGGACGCCACGAGAGAGGTGACGGATGTCTGAGTTTTTCGATGACGACAACTATGAAGATGGCTTTACTGAGGACTCCTTTGAAGAAGGTGTCGACCTAGGCCTGTGGCGGCAGTTAATGGCCTACACGCTGCACTACCCAGTCGAAGTCACTATTCTCGCCGTGTGCGCGATATGTACAGCTATTGCCGAGGTCGCATTTCCACTGATCACCCGTGCTGTGATTGATGCCGTTGGCAATAACGGTGCAGAGGTTAACTTGCTCCAATATGGACTGCTTTACTTTGCCTTTGTCGTGCTACTTGCCTGTTCGGTCGGTGGATTCATCTGGTTTGGAGGCAAGATTAGAACTCATGTTAGCCATGACATACGTAAAAATGGGTTTCAGAATCTGCAGCAATTGTCTTTTGCTTACTATGATTTCAGACCGGTCGGCTGGCTGATGGCGAGAATGACTTCCGACTGCGAGCGTCTGTCAAACATTCTCGCCTGGGGACTGCTTGACCTCATATGGGGCTCCACCATGATGCTGGGTATCGCCATCGCCATGCTCTATATGGATGTCAGCCTTGCACTGATTGTGCTATCGGTCTTGCCCGTACTTGCCTGGATGAGTATCAACTTCCAGCGAAGGATTCTTAAGAGTGCGCGTCGCGTGCGAAAAACCAACTCTCGTATCACCGGATCATTTAACGAAAGCATTATGGGGGTAAGAACCAGCAAGGCCTTCGTGAAGGAAGCCGAGAATTTGAACACCTTCGGCAAACTCACAGACGAGATGTTTGAGGCCTCGGTACTCAATCAGGTGCAAGCGGCGCTCTATCTTCCATTGGTTTTGACCCTCGGCTCACTCGCGACAGGGCTAGCGCTAGTTTTTGGCGGGGTGGAAGTCATTGTCGGCGGCGTGACAACTGGCACCCTCATCGCTTTTCTAACCTACACTAGGCACTTTTTTGAGCCGATCGAAGAACTGGCGCACTGGTTTGCGGAAATGCAAATGGCCCAGGCTTCTGCAGAACGTATCATCAGCTTGATCGACGCAGAATCCGATATCCAAGATTCCCCAGAGGTCAAAAAGAAAATGGCATTGCAGCACCGTATTGGTTTAGCACCTGACGGACATGGAGAGGACATCCAGCAGATCGAATTTGAAAATGTGCGCTTTTCTTACGCCGTTGGTGGCGAGGTACTGAAGGGTATTAACCTCTCAATCTCGAAAGGAGAAAACATCGCCATCGTTGGCTCAACCGGCAGTGGTAAAACGTCACTGGTTAATTTGCTCTGTCGATTCTACGAACCCACAGCGGGCAGAATCCTGATCGACGGCATCGACTATCGGGCCCGCAGTCTCGAGTGGTTACAATCAAACCTAGGGATTGTCTTACAATCTTCTCACATCTTCGGCGGCAGTATTGCTGATAACATCCGTTATGGAAAGTTGGATGCAACCCGCGATGAAATCGTAACTGCGGCTAAAAAAGCTGGCGCCCACGGTTTTATTTCGCAAATAGATGGAGATTATGACTCGGAAGTCGGCAAGGCCGGCGCTCGATTATCCGCAGGGGAAAAGCAGCTTATTTCTTTTGCAAGAGCAATACTGGCAGACCCAGCGATACTCGTCATGGATGAGGCGACATCATCTGTGGATACGGTCACAGAACAGGAAATCCAGCGCGGTCTTAGTGAATTGTTACAAGGTCGAATAAGTCTCGTCATCGCACATCGATTGTCGACGATTCGACAAGCTGATCGGATACTGGTGTTGGAACACGGAGAGATCATTGAAAGTGGTGACCATGCGACACTCATGGCCCAACGCGGTCGTTATTACTTTCTTTATTCTCAACAGCATCTGGATGAGTTTTCGAGAGAACAGTCAAATTGGTCACACGAGGAAACCATCAGCCCATAAATCGGCGACGAATAAAACAGCATCTGAAGAGATTTTCCGGACAACTTAAATCATAAAATCAACCTAGTGAACAATTAAAAAGCACGACAAGTGTTGCGTAAACCAAGGGGTCCCGATGGGATTTGTTCGAATACTGATGCCTGCCAGGCACAGCGCCTTTATTTCATTATTGGTGTTAATCAGTGTTCTCGCTGGATCTCTTTCAGCTCAGGCAATGCCTCGATCGACTATCCATTCTGGCGCTGACTATCAAGACCTTGGCCCAATAGTCGAATACTACATTGACCCAACCCGGTCTCTGAACGTTTCTGAAATTCGCGATCTCGACGATGCCCTTTGGCAAAAAAATACCAAGCCTAGCATTGGTTTTGGCTTTACTGATGCTGTCTACTGGTTCCGGGTCCACGTCACCAACAACTCAATCGATAGCGAATTCCTGCTGCATGCCGGGAACCCCAAATTCGACTATATAGACACCTATCAATATACGGGCGAAGAAGTCATTCACCACAAAATGGGCGTTGGTGTGCCTAGGTCGGAAAAACCGATCGACCACAGGGAACATCTCGTACCCTTCGAGATCAATCCTGGCGAAGAGACAACGATTCTGCTTCGCGCAGAAACCACCAGTACATTTTTACTACCCCTACGCCTCTGGCTCAAGACACCATTTTTTGAAAATGATGCCTTGAAAAATCTCTGGTCGGGTTCACTGTTAGGTATCTGGCTTATCGTGATGATCTTTCTTTTAGTGATAATTTCAGCTTTTAAGCACAGCTCCGTCGTCAGTTTTCTAAGTTTTACTCTCTTCTTTGGCATCCACCAGTTTTCTGCCATCGGCCTTGGCAGGCAATATTGGGGTGAAAGTATCACCAGTTACGACACAATTTTTGTATTCAGCATTGGCGCAGCTATCGTCTCCGTGTACCCGTTCCTTTCCAACTTATTGAAATTGGAGAAAACAAGTCGAATCAGTGAAATTGCACTGCGAGTAACCGCGATAGGCAGCGCGTTATGCATGGTGGCGTACCTTTTCATCGATTATGCCAAGGTCATTCCCTATCTGGTATCACTCACTATCGTGATGGCTACACTCATTGTGTTGGTATGTGGCTATGCCGCTTTTCAAGGAAATCGGCTGGCGTTATATTCGACCATCGCCTGCGCAATACTGGGCGTTAGCGTCATCATTCAGGCATTGATTAGTCTGCAACTGATGAACGCCACGCTTGTCACCGATCAAGTCGGTCCCATTGCCTTCATTGTTATGATCATTAGCATCAGTTTTGTGATATCTGTTGAACTCCGTCAACAAAGGCGACTACAGGCCGTATTTGCGCAAGACAAGTCCCTCCTCGAGCCTCAACAACACACTGTTGAAACAAAAGCACTTGAAAGCCAGGTACACAAAAGAACATTGGAGCTTGAAACCGCGTTGCTCGAGCTATCCTCGGCGCATGAAACTCTGAAAGAACTCAACACCGTCGATGTCATGACCGGCATTAAAAATCGCACCTATTTCGATACCACTTTTGAGCAGGAATGGCGTCGCGCAATCCGACAAGGACACCCAATTTCCCTGATGTTGCTGGATGTCGATCACTTCAAACAAGTGAATGATACCCATGGTCATCTGATCGGTGATGAGTGTTTGAGGGCGATTGTCCTGATCATCAGATCAGTTTTAAGGCGTCCTGCTGACATCCTGGCCCGATACGGCGGCGAAGAGTTCGTTATCCTGTTACCCTATGTTGAAATTGACAATGCCATGTTCCTAGCAGAGCAGATCCGTGCCAAAATCGAGCAGTCAGAATTACAATTAGACTCACTTGTACTGAGGGCCACCGTGTCAGTTGGCGTCGGCTCGAAACCGCCGGCAGAAGGCGAAAACCGCAAAGACTTCATTGCCGCTGTCGATGCCGCGCTCTACCGGGCAAAAGATGCGGGACGCAATAACGTCCAAGGTGCTTTGGAGAATATGAGATCTTGAAAAAACCAATGAAATGGGCCTGTCCCTACCCTTCGAACCGATCACCAGTGTTTGGCAACAACATGGTTGCCACATCCCAGCCACTCGCGACCTATGCGGGTCTACGTATGCTCGAACAAGGCGGCAATGCTGTCGATGCGGCACTTGCAGCAGCCATAACCTTGACCGTCGTTGAACCCAATAACAACGGTATCGGCAGCGATGCTTTCGCGATTCTATGGGACGGAAACACGCTTCACGGCCTTAATGCCTCAGGAAGATCGCCAAGCGCCTGGTGCCCTGAACGATTTGAGTCACATCAATCCATGCCAACACTGGGTTGGGATGCCGTCACGGTACCGGGTGCTGTCAGCGCCTGGGTTGAGCTCTCAAGTAAATTTGGCAAGCTGCCATTCCATCAGCTGTTCGAATCCGCAATCAACTATGCGAATAACGGATATCAAGTAGGTCCAAAAACAGGATATTACTGGCAATTTGCCCCTAAACAGTTCAAAGCATTCGACGCTTTCATGTCGACCTTTTGTCCCGATGGTCGAGCCCCCGACATTGGCGCAACCATCAGGCTCCCGGATCACGCCAACAGTCTGCAAATGATCGCCGAGACCGGCGGAGAAGCGTTCTATCGAGGTTCGCTCGCAGACAAAATGATAGAACATTCAGCGGCATGTGGCGGCGCCATGACGCATGAGGATCTCGCTTCCCATCAATGTGATTGGGTTGGCACACTTTCGCGCGAACTTGCCGGAACCGACGTTTCACTCCATGAAATTCCGCCCAATGGCCAAGGACTACTTGCACTTATCGCCATGGGTATCACGAATCATCTCGATCTGGCGAGTTTACCCGTCGACTCTGCGGATTCAGTGCACCTCCAAATTGAAGCCACACGTCTCGCTTATGCAGAGGTTGAACGACACCTCGCAGATATTCAGCATATGAAAGTGACGCCAGAAACCCTACTCGATCCCGCTTACCTTGAGCAAAGAGCCTCGGAGATCGATATCTCAACAGCAAACGAACACCCTACAGCACTCGGCAGCAGCGCCGACACGGTGTATCTGAGTGCCGCCGATCAGTCTGGCATGATGATCTCCTTTATACAGTCAAATTATCGAGGCTTCGGATCCGGCATCGTTGTGCCGGGCACCGGTATCAGCATGCAAAACCGAGGTTCAGGTTTTACTACTGAAAACGGACACCCTAACCAGGTAGCGGGAGGTAAACGCCCATATCAAACCATCATTCCAGGTTTTGCTACCCACCTTGGCAAACCAGTGATGAGTTTTGGTGTGATGGGTGGTCACATGCAAGCCCAGGGTCATCTGCAGATGATGATTCGCATTTTCCTCCATCAGCAGAATCCTCAAGCGGCGTCGGATGCACCACGCTGGCATCTGCGGGAAGATGGTGCGGTCTGTCTTGAACACGGTTTCGACCCAGCAGTTGCGAAAACGCTCGCGAATCGCGGACATCGAGTCGAACTCAATGAGCCTGAACACGTGTTTGGTGGTGCCCAGCTCATTTATAAAATGGACGCTGGCTACGTTGGTGGGTCGGATCATCGTAAGGAAGGCTACGTGGGTATTTGCTAGCCAAGGACAACAATATACATTAACTAACCATCTTAAGCGTATGATTTAATTGATTATATGGCAGTTAATAATCGCAAATATAAGAAATTTCGGCAAACTATCAAATAGCTGATAACTGAACGTCATGAATCGTCCCGTCACGATAGCATCACTTTTCAGTAGCATCGGTCATTTTTGATCGACTGATTCAGGAAAATCTACCTGTCTAGAAATGCCAGGCTAACCTCAGGTATATAGGTAATGACAATGAGCGCGAACAACAAAACGAACATAAACGGTATGGTTGCGCGATAGAGCTCAGTAATTGGACGATCAA